>CAZTAR010000047.1:0-16924 GCA_964611695.1 uncultured Planctomycetaceae bacterium
TGGCTGTGGCCGATCTGCGCGCTCGTGCTCGCCCTGGCATTCAAGCACACGGGGCAGCGGGCCTATCAACTGGCGTGCATCGACGCGTCGCCGATTTGCGCGTTCCTCCGCGGCGCGCTGCCGGTCATGCGGGCGCCAGTCATCGCGGCCGTGACGATAGTCTTCATTCTTGCCGCGCTCGATGCGAATATCCCGCCGCTGATGTCCGCCAGCGAAACATGGGCCGCGGAGATGGTGGCGACCGCCAAGGTCGCCGGGGGGCACGAACATCCTGTCGCGTACCTGGCGTGGCGCGCATGGCCGATGCTGCTCACGATCGCCCTGCTGGCGGCCGCCGCTTTGCCCGGCCTTCGCCAGATGGCGCAATGGGGCGACGATGCGCCCGACGAAGACGCCGGCTCCCATCTGCCGTCCACACGATGGACGTGGCCGCTGGCCCTTCTGATTGCGATTGGCGTCGCGGCCATGCCGATTGCCGTCTTCACGGTGGAACTCGCCACAGGCGGGAAGCCGCTGACCGAGTCACTGCACATCGTCTGGAACACGACTGGAGGGGCAATCCTCGCCACACTCATCGTCGCGGCGATGGCGGTCACTGTTTCTCTGGCTGTTGCGGCGTCCGTGCTCGATGAGCCTGGCCGGCCGCGGTTTTCACGGCTCGTCATCCAGGCGGCCGTCATGCTCACGATCGCCGTGGCAGTCGTCCCGCCCGAATTGACAGGCGCCGCGCTCGTGGCTGTCTTCGGCAGCGAGACAATCAGCCCCCGGCACATGTGGAACCTCTACGACAACTCGCCGTTTGTCTGGATGGCCGCAATGGTGGTCCGGTTTGCCTTCCTGCCGGTCTGCGTTGTGCGACTCCTCAACAGACGTCTACCGCAAAGCCTCTCCGACCAGGCGCTCAGCGACGGCGGTAATTACCTCCAGCGGATCACACACACGAGACTGCCTATCCTGTGGCGACCCGTATTGGCGGCGGGCCTACTCGTTGGATGCCTGACGCTCTCCGAGATTAGCGCGAGCCAAGCCGTACAGCCGTCGCAGTTCATCGGTGGGAGCCTTGCCGTACACGTCGATGCCCAAATGCACTACGGGCGGCAAAACGAAACAGTCGCGATGAGTCTAATGCTGATTCTGCCGGCCGTGCTGATCGCGATCGCCGTGCCGCTAATAGGCAGGCTGCCGGGATCTATGCGACATGCAAAGGCCCAACAACGCGGGGAGGAACGCTGATGGCAATGCGACTGTGCCGAACTCGCGTAGCGGCCGACGCCCCTGTCGGCCGTGAGAGCCGCTCAGTGATTCTCGTCGGCCACAGGGGGCCGACGCTGCGCGCGGCGACAGCGATCCTGTGTGTCTGCATGGCGATACTGCCCGCCTGTCATCGAGAAGAACCGGACACGGCCGCGGTCGAGTTCGTCTTCGGCCGCACAGGCCTCGGCCCCGGTGAGTTCAGCTATCCGCGCGGCATTGCCGTTTCGCCCGTGGACGGGTGCATCTTCGTCGTCGACCGAAGTCCGACAGGCCGAGTTCAGCGATTCAGCGCAAAGGGCGAGTACGAACACCAATGGTCCATGCCGGACGCCGCCAACGGCAAACCCACCGGCTTATACATTGATCAACGGAACCGAATCTGGGTGGCTGACACACACTACCAGCGCGTGATTGTGTACGACCGCGAGGGCGTCGAGCTATTCCGATTCGGTGAAGAGGGCCGAGGGCCCGGCCAGTTTATTTTTCCAACCTCCGTCGCGATCGACCGTGAAGGTTATGTCTACGTCGCGGAGTACGGCGGCAATGATCGCATCAACAAATTCACGCCCGATTTGCAATACCAATCATGTTTCGCGAACCAAGGTTCGGGCGAAGGCAGTGTTGAACGACCGTATGAAATCGTATTCGACAACGAGGACAAACTGTGGGTGACTGATTCGTGTCACCACCGAATTTGCCGCTACGATCGGAACGGAAAATTCCTTTTCGCATTCGGCTCGCCAGGCTCGGAGCCGCACAACCTAAACTACCCCATCGGGCTGATCCTCGAGAAGTCCGGCACGATGCTCGTTGCGGATCGCGGAAACAACAGAATTGTGAGATTCGACCGACAAGGCCGTTTTCTTGGCTCCTGGGGCAAAGCGGGCCGAGAACCGGGCCAGATGTTACAACCATGGGGTGTGGCGGTTTCCCGCAAAGGGCTAGTCTACTGCCTGGATTCGTGGAATAATCGGGTGCAGGCGATAGACTGGTAAGGGAACAGACTTTAGTAAATAGCTATTAGCTGTTGGCAGGCTAGGCATCTTGGGCCGGTTTTGGCTTGTCGGTGTTTCGGCGTTTTGGCCTTTCGACTTTTTGGCGTTTTGGCGTTTCCCATGTTCCCCCTCTCCGCACTAGAACGATTCGATCGACCCGAGGCCTTGTGGCTCGGTTTGATTGTCGTGCTGTTGTGGTGGTTCTCACGCCGATCGTTGGCGGGGCTCGGGCCGATCCGTAGTAAGTTATGCATGGCCGTCCGCGCGCTCGTGATTCTCCTTCTCGTCCTCGCGCTCGCCGGCACGCACAAGATCTTGGAGAACGAAGACCTCAGCGTTCTGTTTCTCCTCGATCAATCCCGGTCCATCCCGCCAGAACTCCGCGCACAGGCCGAAGCATTCGTCGCCAAAATGGGCCAGGGAATGAAACGGGAAGACGACCGACTGAGCATCCTCACATTCGACGGACAGACCTACATCGAACAACTGCCCAGCCGGCCCGGGCCGGAGGGCGGGGTTCACGTCCTGCCGCCCTTCCCCGACGGCCAAAGGCCCGACGCCACGAACCTCTCGCAAGCACTCCGGATGGCCGCCGCCTGTGCCATGGACTCCACCAACAACCGTGTCGTCATCCTCTCTGACGGAAACGAAAACATCGGGACTCTCTCGGAAGAGGCGAAGACCGCACAGGCAAACAAAATAACCGTGGATGTGGTTCCGCTGCGCTACGAGCACGGAGCGGAGGTCGTGAACGAGGGGCTCCGAGCACCGGCCTACGCGAACCTCCACGAGCAGGCACTTGTCCGATTCCTTCTCAACAGTGATCGCGAAACCACAGGCACCCTCTTTCTCTACAAACGCGTCGGCCAGAAAGAAGAACCGATTGACCTCGACGACAAGACCGACGGCAACGGAATACGCATCAAGCTCGAAAAGGGCCGCAACTCACTTGCCCGTCCCGTGTACCTCAACGCCACCGGCACGCACGAGTGGCACAGCGAATTCGTCCCGGACAACAAGGCCGACGACGCCGTCGTCCAGAATAATACCGCCAGGGCCTTCACCACGATCGAAGGTCCCAAGACGGTCCTCTTCATCGGGAAAACGGAAGACCTCGAGGACGACAAGCCCCTCATCAACGCCCTGGTCCAGGAAGACATTCGCGTGCTCTACCAAGCCGTTGAGTCGGTCAACCTCCAGACCTCCGTCTTGCAGGATTACTCGGCAATCATCCTGGCGAACGTCGGCGCGGACTACTTCGATGCCGAACAGCAACGGAGCCTCGCCACGTACGTTCGCGACCTCGGCGGCGGCCTCGTCATGGTCGGCGGAGATGACAGCTTCGGCGCCGGCGGCTGGCAAGGCTCCGTCGTCGAAGGCATCATGCCTATCAAGTTCGACGTCGACGCCGTCAAGCAAATTCCCCGCGGCGCGCTGGCCATCGTCATGCACTCCTGCGAGATGCCGCAGGGGAACAAGTGGGGCATCGAAACGGCCGTGGCCGCGCTCAAGACGCTGAGCCGCCTGGATTACTACGGCGTCGTCGGTTGGGGCGCCATGGGCTTCCATTGGGAAGTCCCGATGCAGACCGCCAGCGACAAGCAAGCCATCATTGCACGCCTCCGGAAGATGCAGAACGCGGACATGTTCGACTTCACGACGCCGATGACGATGGCCTACCAGGCGCTGATGAATTGTCGTGACGCCGGCCAACGCCACATGATCATCATCTCCGACGGCGATCCGCAAGCGCCTTCGACCGGGCTGACCAACAAGATGGTTGGTCACAGGATTACGTGTTCCACGGTCTCGGTCTTCCCGCACGGCGGGGCCGAGGTTTCCACCATGAAGAACATCGCCGACAAGACCGGCGGCACCTACTACTCACTCTACCGCCCCGGCGACGAGAAGCGTCTTCCGAAGATTTTCATCAAAGAGGCCAAGATCGTTCGCCGCCCGTTGATTCGTGACGAGGTCTTCAAGCCCAAGCTCCAGTCGAGCATGTCGGACATCATGGTCGGCATCGGCGACGATTTCCCAGAACTCAGAGGCTACGTCGTGACGACACCGCGCAAGGTCGTCGATGTCGAAATGCCGCTACTCACCGAACGCGGCGATCCGTTGCTCGCGCACTGGCAATGCGGCTTCGGACGGACCGTCGCCTTCACAAGCGGGCGATGGCGACACTGGGGCGCGGACTGGGTCGGCTGGCCGAGCTACAGCAAGCTCTGGGCGCAGACCGTCCACTGGTGCATGCAGCAGGGCTCCGCGGCCGACTACGAGGTGACGAAGTCGATCGAGGGCGACCAAGGCCACGTTCTCATCGAGTGCATGGATGAAGAAGGGGGCTTCGCGGACTTCAAGCGATTCGTCGGCAAGGTCATCAGCCCCGACGGCAACGCCGAGAATCTGCAAATCGAACAGACCGGCCCAGGCCGTTACGAAGCCAAGTTCAAGGCCGACAAGATGGGCACCTACCTGCTCAACATCGCTGCCCCCGGTGTCAAGGGAGACGAACCAACGGTGATACGCACCGGCGTCTCCGTCGCCTACTCGCCCGAGTTCAAAGATGTCTCCACCAACGACGCCTTGCTCCGGGAGGTCGCGGACGAAACGGAAGGACGCGTCCTCTCTCTCGACACTAACGCGGAAACTGTCTTCGCGCACAACCTGCCGCCGACCGTTTCGCGAACGCCAATCTGGGACACACTGCTCAAGCTGGCAATCTTCGCGTTCCTGCTCGATGTGGCCGTGCGACGCATCGCCATCGACCCGGTCAAGACGCTCGCCAGGGCCCGAGGCTACATCGGCAGTCTCGCCGGCCGGTTTGGCGCAGGCAAACGCGCCGAAGCCACACTCACCGATTTGAAGACCGTTCGTGAGAAGGTCCGCGCGGAACGAACGGCGGAGGGGGATACCGGCGCACTCGCCGCTGCGAGACAGGCCGCCAGGGATGCCGCTAAAGATGCCGGCGCGCGGTCGTCCGCCCAAGCCGAGGAGGGACCGTCATCGACCACAAAATTCGACGCCGGCGCGCAAGTCAAGAAACCCGCGAAGGATATTGTGGATGCCCTCGGAGGCCACAAGGGCGCACCTACCGGTCCGCCCAAGGCCAAACCCAAGCAACACCAAGGCCCACAGGAATCGACCACCGCCCGCCTTCTGAAGGCCAAGAAACGCGCCAAGCAGGCCGAGGAACAGGAGGGCGAGAATGGTTCGTAATTGAATAGTGTGTCGTCGCAACGCGAATTTCGGGCACCACTGGCGGCTTGCCCGCCAGTGCGATCCCGCCTGGGAGTGAGCGCAAAACACTGGCGGACGAGCCGCCAGTGGTGTTCTTCAACAGCGGTAACAGACCGAGGCCCTCAATCGACGAACGACAGAACAATTGGTTTGCACTAACATAGTGTCGCCGAAGCGCGGCAGTTGGAGCACAATATGGCGACGCAAATTGATCCGGCAATCCAAAAAGCCACCGATGAGTTTCGCGCGAAGTTCAAGGCCGTCTACGATGAGATCGCCAAGGCGATCGTCGGCCATGCCGAGGTAATTGGTGGTGTCCTCACCTGCCTCTTCACCGGCGGCCACGTCCTTCTCGAAGGTGTGCCTGGGCTGGGCAAGACCTACCTCATCCGCTCGATGTCCGAAGCGCTCAGCCTGAAGTTCTCGCGTGTGCAATTCACGCCCGACCTGATGCCCGCCGACATCATCGGAACGAACATCATCACCGAAGACCCCGACAGCGGCCGGCGACAGTTCCAGTTTCAGCAAGGGCCGCTCTTCGCTCAGATCGTTCTCGCGGACGAGATCAACCGTGCCACACCCAAAACCCAGTCCGCCCTTCTTGAGGCAATGCAGGAGAAGACAGTCACTGTTGCAGGCAAACGCTATCAGCTCGAACCGCCGTTCTTTGTCATGGCGACGCAGAACCCCATTGAGCAGGAAGGCACCTACCCGTTGCCGGAAGCGCAACTCGACCGGTTCTTCTTCAAGCTCATCGTCCACTATTCCAGCCGCAAGGAGATCGGCACGATCCTCAACCGCACAACGACGGGCCACAAGCCGGACATCAAGCCTGTGATGAGCGGCGAACAGATCCTCGGCGCACAACGTCTCGTCCAACGGGTCATCGTCGCCCCACACGTGCAGGACTTCGGCGTTCGCCTCACACTCGCCACGCACCCGCAAGGCGAGTTCGCTACCGAGCAGGCGAACCGTTACGTCCGTTGGGGTTCTTCGCCGCGTGGTGCGCAAGCGGTGATCCTCGCGGCCAAGGTGCAGGCCTTGCTCGACGGCCGCTATAACGTCAGCTTCGACGACATCCGTAAGGTCTTCCTGCCCGCCCTGCGGCATCGTGTTCTTTTGAATTTCGAGGCACAAGCGGAGGGCCTGGAGACGGATGTGGTTCTCAACGACATTCTCGACAAGACCCCCACAAGCGCGGAGCCGTAGCCGAAGCGAAAATGTAACGCCGACTTCGTGTGGCACCGACAATCGCACATTCTACAAACGCTTGAAGAGAGGAGATCACACGATGGCGCGCACACGCCAAATGCTCTTTGCCGGAACGCATCGCTGGGTGACGGCAATTGATCCCAAAACAGGCGAAGAAATCTGGCGGACAAAGCTCCCGCACACCGGCATGTCCGTCCCCATCATTCTGATCAAGGATGCATACCTCTTCGTCGGCCACGCCGGACACGTGTACTGCATCGACAAACGATACGGTGAAATCCTCTGGGAAAACGGGCTCCCGAAAATGGGGTTTCAAACCGTCGTGCTGGCCATGGAAGGCGCATCGGGAGCCGAAGCCGCGCTCGCCGCGGCGAGCGCGGCAAGCGACCGGCAACGAAAAGCGGCGGCAGCGGGCTCTGGCGGTGGCGGGTAAAGAACTCTGGCGCCGGCAACACCGGCAGATTATCCCACTACCAGACGCTAGTGTTGCCATTGAGGCTTAAATGGTCAAAGAAACACGATGTGTTTCTTTGAAGCCCACGGATCGCAATCCGTGGGTTTGACGAACGTATCATCATCCATCCATTCGAGCATCAACAGAATGCACGACAGGAGGATTGCCTGTGTCTCAGTCCATGGACAATCAGAAATACACCTTTGACCGGGTGACACGGCTTCTCCTGACGGCCGGCACGATCATTGCCCTCGTCGCGCTGGTCCGCTACCTCTCCGACGTGCTACTTCCCTTTGTGATGGCTGTCGTGATTGCCTACCTGTTGCACCCGTTGGTGACCGCCATCGAGCGGCGCGTCAAACGGCGTTGGGTCGCCGTGCTCAGCACCCTTCTCGGCCTGGGGCTCGTGGGCATTCTTCTGCTGACGCTCCTCGTCCCGCTGACATTGCACCAGCTAGGTCGATTCGAGCGGAGCCTGCAAGGCATCGTTGCCGACTTGCCTGAACCTTTACGAGCAAAAGCGGATCAGCCGGAATCGAGCGTGGGAGAGCTGATCCCGGTGCCACCGCCGGAAGATGCGGGCAAGTCCGCCTCAGGATTACCAGAATTGCGAGACGGTTGGCAGGAGTTCCTCAGCGAAGCTGGCAAGCTTCCCCGAAACGAGCGACTCGATCGCCTCTATGACAAAGTCGAAGGCACCTTCGTCGGCGGTCTCGTGGAGCAATCCGCCGAGTTTGTCCAGACGCAGGCATTTCGTGAGATCGTGCTCAACGCCCTAAAGCGCCTCGCGCTCGGCGGCGCTTCCGTCCTCAACATCGCCGTGCAGATTGCCCTCGGATCGACCGTGCTGATTGTCGTTCTGATCTACCTGGTCTTCCTGCTTCTCGATTTTGACGCCTATCGGCACACCTTCCAGGAAATGCTGCCGCCCAACTATCGCGACGGCATCCTCGGCTTTCTCGGCGAGTTTGAAGTGGCAATGCGACGGTACTTCCGAGGCCAGTTCGTCGTCGCACTCACCGTCGGAATCCTCTTTTCGATCGGCTTCTCGATCATCGGGTTGCCCATGGCGGTACCGTTCGGACTGTTCGTCGGGCTGCTGAACATGGTGCCGTACCTCCAAATCGCCGCCCTCGTGCCGGCGGTCCTGCTGGCCGTCCTCCGCTCGCTTGAAACAAGCAGCGGCGTGCTAACCTCCGTCCTCCTGGTCCTGGCGGTGTTCGGCGTGGTTCAGATTCTGCAGGACGCCTTGATCGTGCCCCGAGTGATGGGCAAAGCGACGGGGCTACGGCCGGTCGCGATCCTGCTCGGCGTCTTTATCTGGGGCAAGCTGATCGGCTTCATCGGCCTGATATTGGCGATTCCACTGACATGCCTGGGTATCGCGTACTACCGGCGATTCGTACTGGCCGAGTCGTCGGCCTGCGACACCGCATGTAGCACCCCTCCCCCGAGGCCGACGTAAAGATCAGAACCGCAACCGTAAGAAACCGCCTCAGAAAGCCCCAGACTATGCCAAGCCTATTGTGGCATCGCCGTCTCGGCGGTGAAAACACAGGCGAGATGTCTGTGCCACAAATGGCGGCAACCGCATGGCCATCGGAGGCCGGGCGGTGCTCCATTGCCAGTGGGCGTGATGCGGCTATAATCCGACCCTTGTCTGTTCGGCTTGGCGGGTGTTTGGACATCCTCCCGACGCGGCGAGTCCAAGATTGCGGCGGTCTTCACTTTTGTCAGGGCACGCCGGCTGTGAATAGGGCAACAACGATGACTTGCAGAGCGCATTCGATTCTCATCTTGGCGGGCGGACTGTGTTTCCTGGGCCTCGTGGGTTGCGGCTACTCCAGCGACCGGGGCGATGTGATTCGGACAGTGAATTCGCGGGATGATCGCATTCGCACCGTTGCGCTCGATATCTTCGAGTCGCGAGAATTCCGTAGAGGCCTTGAACTGCAACTCACCGAGAGCCTGGCGAAGAGGATCGAAGCGGAAACGCCGTTTAAGCTCGCGAAGAAAGACCGGGCGGACACCCTCTTGACTGGAGAGATCCTCGAGGTCCGGCAGTCTTCCGTGGGCCGAGATTTTCGGACGGTCACGCCGCGTGAGACCACCGCATCGGTAATCGTTACCTTCCAATGGAAGGACCTGCGTACCGGGGAGATCCTCGTCGATCGTCCAAAATTTGTGCAGACAGTAGATTACATCCGCCCTGTGGGGGAGGATTTCTACCACGCCAGCCAGCGTGCCATGGACCGTCTCGCCGAGCGAATCGTAGAGCAGATGGAATCGGATTGGTAATGCTGGCGCGGGAACTATAATCCGATAGGTGTAGGGTGGGCCATGCCCACCACGCTGTCCTGCAAATGACCGGTGGGCGCCGCCCACTTTACCAGTGGAATCGTGGATTCATGGCGGACGAAAACCCTGATTCTGGGAACCAACCCTCGGGTAAGCCGAACGGCAGCCCTCAACTCCCCCGTCCGCGCATGTCGCGCGGCGTCATGAGTTGGCTCGGCTTCCTGGCGATCGCGCTACTGATCATCATGGTCTTGCAGATGCAGTATGCCCCGCCGCAGGACATCTCGATCAACGATTTCTGGGCTCGAGCCGCCAACGGCGACTTCACCGAAATTGAGATCAGAGACGACGAAATCCGGGGGAAAGTCCGCGCCACGGCGCAAGGCTTGCCGCAGTCCCAATCGGGCGACCGCGAGTTCAAGGTCCACTATCGCGTAGACAAGGTCTCCGAAACAGAAGCCAAGCTACGAGAGATTTGCCCCGGCGACACCAAAATCACCTACAAACAAAGCAGCGCGCCGATCATGAACATCCTCATCGGCGTCGTTCCCTGGATTCTGATTATCGCATTCTTCTGGTTCTTCATCTTCCGACAGCTCCGATCCTCTGGGGGCGGGGCGGGCATGTTGGGCAACTTCGGCCGCTCCCGGCACCGAGTGAGCAACAAGGAAGTCACGAACGTCACGTTCAAGGACGTTGCCGGTGTGGATGAGGCGAAGGAAGAAGTCAGCGAGATCATCGAGTTTCTCAAAAACCCCAAGAAATTTCAGCGGCTCGGCGGACGCATCCCTCGCGGTGTCCTGCTCGTGGGTGATCCCGGCTGCGGAAAGACGCTGCTGGCCAAGGCCATCGCCGGCGAAGCGGACGCTCCCTTTTTCTGCATCAGTGGCGCCGATTTTGTGGAGATGTTTGTCGGCGTCGGCGCATCCCGCGTCCGCGACCTCTTCAAATCCGCAAAAGAGAGTTCGCCGTGCATCATTTTCCTCGACGAGATCGATGCCGTGGGTCGACGCCGCGGCGCGGCCTACAGCGGCGGCGGGCACGACGAACGCGAGCAGACGCTTAATGCCATCCTCGTCGAGATGGACGGCTTCGATACATCCGATCAGGTCATCGTCATCGCCGCGACAAACCGTGGCGACATCCTCGATCCCGCATTGACGCGGCCGGGCCGGTTCGATCGCCGCGTCGACGTACCGCTGCCGGACCTCAAGGGGCGTCTGGAAATCCTCAAAGTCCACGCCAAGAAGGTCAAGCTGGCCCCTGGGCTGGACCTCATGCGTCTGGCGCGAGGCACCCCAATGTTCACCGGCGCGGAGTTGGCCGCCATCATCAACGAGGGCGCCATCATCGCCACCATGCAGAACAAGGACGCCGTCGATCTGGATGACCTGGAGGAGGCCCGAGACAAGGTACGTTACGGCCGCTCGAACAAGAGCCGCGTCGTTGAGGAAAAAGAACGTCTCACCACCGCCTATCACGAAGCGGGCCACGCCGTCTTGCAGACGTTATTGGAAGATGCGGACCCCCTCCACAAGGTCACAATCATCCCGCGCGGCCGCGCGCTGGGGGCGACGATGTCGCTTCCCGAAAAGGATCGCTACGGCTACGGCATCAAGTGGTTGCAGGCGACGATGCGGGTTCTTTGCGGCGGCAGAATCGCCGAGGGCCGCCACAGCGGCGATGTCGGCAGTGGCGCCGCGCAGGATATTGAGCAGGCAACCAGTATCGCCCGGGCAATGATCGTTGATTGGGGGATGAGCCAGAAGCTCGGCTTTGTGAAGTACTCGCCAGATCCGAAGAGCGAGTCTTACTTCAATGAGAAGTCCTACTCCGACAACACCGCACAGGTCATCGACGAGGAAATCCGGCGACTGACGGACGAAGCTTACTCGGATGCCGAACGCCTCCTCGATGAGAACTGGCAGAGGGTCGAGGCCGTCGCCCAAGCCCTGATGAAACATGAAACACTCGATGCGGATGAGGTCAGGCGACTGTGCCAGGGGGAGAGCCTCGACAAGCCCAGCCTCTCTGGAATCCTGGCCAATGAGACACTGCCTCCGCCATCGCCCAATGCCGACTCCCGGACGCCACCCGCAGAGCCGGGTTTGTCCGACGGCCTTCCCGGCGGCTCACTTCCGCAGCCCGGCATGGGTTGATCCCACCCGTCAGAATCAGAGCCGCGCGCGTCAACAAGCAGTCAGCGTTCAGTTTTGAAGAAGGTCAAAAAACCGGTCATTCCCGTCAGCCACGGGGGGCCGACGCTACGGACGATGCCACTGATCACACGCCGGGCACAATGGCTGATCGGCGACTGCATCGGTTCGAATGGCGGCCAGGCCGCGCGACTGCCACAACTCCGACACCGAGGATTCCGGGATTCGGCCGACAGTCTGCCGCGCCGCGAAATCCTGAGAGCACGTCGTCACGCGTCCATCAGCCAGGACAAGCATCCTCGAAAAAGCGCGCCGACAAAGGCCTCGCTTGGGCGGAGCGGTGGAAGTCACCGCCCGCGGTGGGCGTTGTCCCGAACAGTGGCTATAGCCCGTGATAAGAGCCATGCCGAGCCGCCGCTGCCACGTGTCGAAGAATTCCTCCATCTCGTACAGGTTCTCGTTGGCCTTGACAAACGACGGAACGATCAGCGGCAGAACCTGCTTGCGCGTGGCCCGCAAACTCAACCAGGACTCCACCCGCGCGAGGATGCGATCAAACGCGTCGACGCCGTGGACCTCCTGATAGGTCCGCGCGGTCGTGGCATCAAGTGTCACCTCAATGACATCAACCGGCGTATCGAATAAGGCGGCCTCGACCGCGGAACCGTCAACCCCCGTATGGTCAATGCCCGCGTGGGTTCGCACCGCAATCGCAGCCGCGCCGGAAGCTCGAAAGATGTGGCAAATCCTCGCAAAGTCCGGATGCGAAGTCGGCTCACCAAAGCCGCCAAGGACGATTCGAATGTCGTCATAGGGCGCGATCGTGGAGGCGATTGCCTCGATCACATCGAGCCGCATCGGACCGCGCGAGCCGACCTCATCACCACGCGGCCTCAGGATGGAATGCGGCATGAGGGGATCGACCGTCGTCAGTTCGACCTCAATCTCCTCAGGCATGGAATCCACATGTCGAAACTGCTGTTCCGCAAGTTGGCCCGCAATGCGCTCGGCATCCCAATCTTCACCGCCCGCTGCAAGCAACCCTCGTACCCGCTCGAAGCTCCGGTGTGTATCGCAGAGGAGGCGTCCACGTGATTCGATGACCTGTGCGGCAGGCCGATAGCACGCTTCCTTTCCAGTCACATCCGCCGCGGGTTGATCCGGACGATACGTCAACAAAAAACCAGGCGGCTGACCCGCAGGCGCCAAATCCTTCAGCACGGCCGACGAAAGAACAACCGCACCGAGGCCGGGCGGCGCTTGAGTAATCGTGATCCGCGCGGTCTCGGCATACGTTTCGTAATGCCGAACCATGCCATTGATCATGGCGGGATCGAGGAGCGCCGCCGCCGCGGGGATCGATACGACCGCATCCGCGCTCGTGCGTTGAGCCAGGGCATCCAGCAGCGGCACGTGGATATCCTCATCAAACGCACATAGCTCTCCAATCCCGCCGCGCCATCCGTCGAGTCCCCAGACCCGACCGGCCCGAACAAGCTGCGCATAGGCCGGCGGGGCCTCGTCGAATCGCTCGATCGCAACACCCAGGTCACCCACAAGCGTGAGCACGTCAGACACCTGACTCGCGGGCGTGAGTACATGAATAGACGTCACCCGATCCGCGCGGAGAACGCGCTCGATCGTGTGTCGCAACACAGGCTTACCGGCGAGATCGTCGCCGAGCCGCGAATGCGTGCCCAGCGGCGCTCGTTCCATATCAACCGCGATCGTGGCGATACACTTCACTCAAGTAGCCTCTCTCGCCTCGTCAAAACGAGCTAACGTCTGATCGAGTGTCTCCTCGAGATAATCGCACCCGTCCAACAATGATTCGATCAGCCGGATGTCGCGCTGTATCTGTCGCTTTGCCCGCGCGGCAGCCTTGGCCGGCTCGCGCTGTCGGCCCGAAAAATCCATGCTGAGCCGTCGATCCGCGGCAAACTTCTGAAGCTCGCCGAGCTGCGAAACATCTCGAACCATCCGAAAGATAACCCCGTGGCGCTGCACCAGCGTGCGCAACTCATCCACCCGAACGATCAGATTGTTGAACCGCTTGGGATCGTCGACCAGGCCGGTCAATTCGTCGAGCACTTTCTTCGTTTCCTCACAAAGCCCGCGAAAAGCAATCAAATCCTCTCGCCGACTGGCGAGCGTCGTCCGCGCAGGCCCGAGTTTCGATGCGTCGTACCACCGCGCCCGCAGATAATCGAACCGCCCGACGTCTATCGGTTCACGACAGTACTCGGAAGCCACGTCCGCCAACGTCATCACGATAGCGCCCGCCTTTTTCGCGCCGCCCTCCGTGGCATCGATAATCTTCGCCGCGCACTTGGCAAAATCCCGCTCGAACTGAACCAGGTACGTGAACATCTGCTCGTCCGTGTAAATCTCCCCGCCATGAATGTCCTTGACCTTCCGGAGAATCTCACGATGACGAACGATGCGCGTCCACTCCTTCATCTCCAACGTCGAGAAACGCCCCATCTCCGACCACCAGGAACGGTGAATGGCAACGCCGGGCGCGTAATAGCAATGCCCCCCGAAGCCGAGGTCCTGCCCGATGAAGATGATCGGGTCACATCCCAGCCATTGGGCAAGATAAAAGGCCAGGTGCATGACCGTTGCCCCCGCCTCGATGGGCGTTCGCTTACCCAGGGCATCACCCACACACTGATGCGCGAAATCGTTATCGAGGAGGATCACGCGGTTTCCAGCCATCGCGGCCGATCCACGAAATGTATCGACCACAT
The DNA here is from genome assembly GCA_964611695.1 of uncultured Planctomycetaceae bacterium. Lineage (GTDB taxonomy): Bacteria > Planctomycetota > Phycisphaerae > UBA1845 > UTPLA1 > CAZTAR01. The sequence continues at coordinate 14,363 of CAZTAR010000047.1, forward strand.
GCCACGAAGCCTTGGGCTCCGCCACGAGCACGAGGTCGTCTGGAATATCCACGTTCTCGAAAAACTGTCGCGACATCTCGCTGAAGTCCAGCGACGTGACGAAGTGCGGCCGAATGCCGTGGCTAAGCAGCAGCCGCAGCGTCGTCTGCGCGGCAATGATGATCGCCTTGTCTTGAAGCCCGCGGAGTTGCCCGACGTTCTTCGCAAGCGACGGGCCGGCGGCAACGAGAATCGCGGGGCAACCGGTAAAGCGACCTCGCAAAATATCCGCCGGGGGCGTCGAGACATAGGTCGGCAGATTGTTCGAAATGTTGCGGCATGTGATGCCGGCGTTTCGGACGAGCGTCAAAAGCGACATCTTCGCGAACGCGGCATAATCCATCACCGCCTGACGGCACTGTGTGTGGAACTCGGCATTGTGATCGCGCGCCACCGGGGGCACGGCAAAGAACGTCCCCAACATGAGCATTGTCGAATGATGCCCCAGGCCCTGGTGCAACGTCTGCTTGTCCATCTCGGTCAGAATGACGACATGCCCGAGGCCCAACTCCTTCGAGAGGTCGGTATGTTCAAACGCGGTCTTGATCGTGACCAAATCCGGCTCGCTCACGACGATGGCGATATTGTCGCCAAACGTCTCGATGAGAGCCTTGATGTGGTATCCCAACCCGAATCCCGCAAGAACGACACAGTACGCCTCGGTCCTCTCCAGGCGATTGCAAAACTCAAGGGCCTCGGTCTCCGGATCATAGCGGCTATGCAAGAAGAGCTTGCGGCCGTCAGCCGTGGTAACCGCGGCGGTCATGGGCCCCTTTTTGGAGGGCTGCACCTCGAGCGAGGCCTCCATGGGCACTTCATCGATCCGCTGTGCGAGCTTCGGATCACAGCGCCAAAGCTGGGCCATGTTGTTCAGAAAAACCTGGTTGATCGACGAAACCGTTTGCACGCCGACATTCTAACGATCCGTGCCAACCGGAACAGGATGAAAGACAGCGGACCTATGCGACGATTGAAGTTCGAGCGGAAAAGGAAACACACACCAAAGCCCACGGATCGCAATCCGTGGGCTCCGTCCAAATCCGTAACCTGTGTCGCGCACGTCCCCCCCCAATAAAAAACACGCTCAACACCACACGGTCGGTCCGGAAAATACGACATTACCGACCCGCGGTCAGGTAGAAATACAACACACTCCAAGCCAAGCAGGCAAGCGTAAACCGGCGACGCTTCGGGCCATCGGTCCACGGAGCAATGACGACGAGCCAGATGGGCAGAAAATCGAGTGCGTATCGATAGTATCCGGCTTGTCCGATCGTGGGGCCGTGATAGAGCAGGGCGCCGAGAATCACGGGAATCGTTCCAAGCATCAACGCCCTCCGCCGAGGATCGGCCCACCACTGGCGAAATGCGACGAACACTAACAGGATTAGCGGCGTGCCAACCCAAACGGCTGTCCCCTTGCCGTCCCCCTGGATTGTCAAGCCTCGCGATGACATCTCAAACTCTGTCGGCAACGACAGCCACATGTGATAGGCGTGTGATGGAAGATAGCGCCAGGCGAAGATGTCAATCGAACCGTCCGGCCCACGAACAGGATCCGCATCCACTCTGTCAGGATCGTCGAAGATGTAGCGGTATCCCGTTTCGAAAGGCGAGCCGAACTTGGCATAGTTCAAACTCATCGGGATGGCTAGCGTAATCGCGAGGGGAATGCCGGCGCGAAACAGAGCGTGCTTGCGGTTCGGCGATCGCCAAGCCAACCACAACAGCGGCAGCGCATACGCGATACACGTCTGGCGCGACCAAGCGGCAATCAGAATGCCGAGCCCGCCAAGCCAGAACCGGCGTTTCCCAAGGACATCCGCCAGCAAAATCGCCAGACCTGTCTGAGCCATGATCAGTTGGATTGAGTAAATCCAAGCTGTTCGTGTCGTTGCGAGCATCGCCGCGACAGGCCAAAGGCAGGTCCCCGCAATCGCGGCGAAAGCCAGGACCGAAGCCCAAAGCCTGTCCGCGCCGCTTCGACGAAATGCCCAATAGAACACCAACGGCACCGGCCCGACAAGAACGAGATTGAACAACAAGGTCCAGAAAACGAGTGGCTCGCCGAATATCAGGCTGTTCAAGCCGTACACGGCAAAGCAGATCATCGTCCAGAACGGCGGAAAAACGTTGTAGAACCGTTCGTTGTAGACGGCGACGTCTCCCCCACGCGAGGGCAGATCGAGCCGACCGTCAAACCACGCCATCGCCTCGGCGGCCCCTTGGTTGTTGTCGGGACCATTATACCACTGCGAAAACTGTACCGTCGGCCCAAGCACAACAAGAAGGGCAACATAGAGCAGGACGAGTATCAACACTCGCTGCAGGTTCGAAGTACCGCGGCTGTCAGACAGTGTAGAAGTCATACGAGTATGCCGTGTCGGTAGGGTAGCCCAACCCACCCCCCGCCACAACAGAAACTGTCCATCGGCCCCGGAACGGGACCATGACGTGATCGGCAGGACAGATCAGATGGGGATGAAAGCCCGTTGCTCCAGGGTTAGTGTATCGAGCGTTGTG
>CAZTAR010000048.1:0-16746 GCA_964611695.1 uncultured Planctomycetaceae bacterium
CGGGCGCTACGTTTTTCGACCGCCCAGCGCTACACATTCCAACCGGCGTTCATATCAGTTCCGGATTACGCCAGTGAGAAGAGAAACTGGGTGTGTGCATTACCGCCGCGAGTGCCAAGGTTGCCAGGGCCTCACTGATTCCATTCAGTTGCGGCTCCGGCTACTCCGACCGGAGAAGATCGTGTGGAAGCACTACTCGCGCTCGTCAACCGTCTTCACCGCCTGCGGCGGCGCGTCGATCGGTTCGACATCGTCGATCGACGTCTCGACGCTGATGGATTGGCCGAGCATATGCACGTTGAGCACGAGGCGAATGCGCGAGCGAAGTCCTGTCACGACGCCTTCCAAACCCGTCAGCGGCCCTTGAAGGACTCGGACGGTCTGGCCCATATTGATGGTGTGATGTGTTTGGTAGGGCCGACCACTTGATAGCACGCCGTGGACCTGGCGAAGCTCGTTCACCATTTGCGTTTGGTCATGGACCGGGAGAATACTGACGATGCGCTGCGTCCTGAGGGCTAGCTCTCTGCCCTGCTGCGAGCCGTTAAAAAACAGATAGCCGGGGAAGATCGGGATCATGGATCGTGAGGTTCGGCCAGTGCGCCGGCTGCGAGTCACGCGCTCCCCAAGTGGAAGGTATGACCAAACCTCCGCCGACCACAGTTGAAGGGCGAGCATCTTCTCCTGGCGCGGTTTTGTGTGGGCAACCCACCACTTGCCGGAGAGGCCGTCCGGGATCGCTTCTTCCGCACCGGCAGCCATCAGTTGGATCAAACGTGATTCTGCAGCCATCACCGACAGCCCTCGTCCGGACCCTTTCCGAAGCCATTTATCATGGCCCTATTGCCAGCGGCGCGTCTTATTCTGTCGCACAGGCGAGACGCAATAAGACGTCTTCGCCATCCGCCTGTGTCCACGCTGAGACGGCGGTTCCACAGCAGAAAGTGGCGTGAATACACCAGCAACACACCTGTGTCGACACTGCCGAAACGGCGGCGCCACAGTGGTATTCGCATCGCCTTTGGGCATTCTGAAATAGCGTCTTTTTATGGCCCTATATTCAAACGTCGCGTCCTATTTTGCCGCAATCGGTTCGCCCCCTTGGCGATGCGACCAACGGTCGGTGAACATGCTACCATCGCAGCCATCGCGACAGCAAGGTCCACAACGCGCATCCGATTGCCTCGGGGGCGCGGCCCAGAAGGAACCGGGTTGCTGCTTCCGCAAATCCAAGGCATCCCGAGCGAACGAGATACCTGGCGGTTCCAGGTCGTTTTCTTTGAGGTGAGGGACGGTTGTGTTATACTAAAGTGTTCTTGGGGATTTGGGTGAGGTGTTCCTCATTGAGGTTGACCATTCGGGAGGGTGGAATGAAGTTTTCTTACTTGCTCGTTGCGCTGGCCTTTTTCCTTGTTTCCACTTCACAAACTATCGCGGATGACGGCCCTGATATTCATCAGGCTGCCCGATCTGGAGACGTTGTGCGAGTGGCGGCCTTATTGGACGCAGACCCCGAAAGGGTCCACGCGTTGACCGCGGATCAAGAGACCCCGTTACACTATGCCGCGTTAGGTCGAAGCGAAGCGGTCGTGAAACTGCTGTTGGCTCGGGGCGCGGATGCGGGTGCCACCGATTCAGCCGGCCGGACGCCGATGCATATTGCCGCGATGCTGGACGATATGGGGATCATCAAAGTCTTGCGCGCCAATGGCGGGAGGGTCGACGCGCGCGATCACGACGGTGAGACACCCCTGCACCATGCCGCCCGGCATTTCAACCATCGCGCCATTGCCGCGTTACTTGCTGCCGGGGCCGATCCTTCAGTCGAAAATGCCGATAAGTTGACGCCCCTCCACTTGCTCGGTGGGGCGGTTCGCGTTCACGATGACGCCTTTGAAGCGGTGCTCCATTCGACGGCCGATGTGCTAATCGCCCATGGCGCCGATGCCGCCATCATCGCGGACGGCTTCCCAGCGCTCGTGCCGGCGGTTGCACCTGATCCGGAGCCATCGCGTGACACGTGGACAGACTACAATGACATCGGTCCGGACCTGTTGGCCTATCAGGGTACCTATCCGACACTCTGTCAGCGATACCTCCTCGGCACCAGCGTACAGGGCCGCTATCTATGGGCATTGCGGATTAGCGACAATATTGGCGTTGAAGAAGACGAGCCGGAGTTCAAGTACATCGCCACGATGCACGGGGACGAAATCGTCGGTACCAAGATGTGCATGAATCTGATCGACTACCTGCTGACGAACTACGGCAGCGATACGCAGGTGGACAACATCGTCAACGAGGTGGATCTGTGGATTGTCCCGTTGATGAACCCTGACGGCTATGTCCTTGGCCAGCGGACCAACGCCGACGGCTATGACCTGAACCGTAATTTCCCGGAGTGGATGAACGGTGACCCTGACACGCCGGCCAGCCACCCGATCGAAGTCCAGCACATTATGAACTGGAGCAGCCAGCACTCATTCGTCGCCTCCGCCAACTTCCACGGCGGTGCAATGGTTGTGAATTATCCGTTCGACAACGACGGCTTGGGATCGACCTTCTCTCCCACGCCTTACGAAGATATGTTCGTGTACATCAGTGAGCAGTACTCCATTCACAATTCGCCGATGTGGAACGGTGATTGGACGCACGGCATTACAAACGGCGCAGCATGGTATTCGATCGACGGCGGGATGCAGGATTGGAACTACCGCTACAAAGGATGCAACGAGGTTACGATCGAGTTGGGCGACGACAAAACGCCGCCCGCGTCCCAGATCGGCGCCTTCTGGGACGACAACAGAGATGCGATGCTGGCCTATATTGAAACCTGTCTGATCGGCGTACGCGGCATCGTGACCGACACGATTACCGGTTTGCCGTTGGCCGCTACTGTTTCGGTCGTCGGCCGCGATCACGACATCTTCACCGACCCGGATGTCGGCGACTACCACCGCATGATAATGCCGGGCACCTATAGCCTGCAATTCGAGGCGACAGGTTACGATCCTGTTCTCATCTCGGGTGTCGTGGTCAATTCAGGAAATGCGACCGTACTGAATGTCGCCATGGGGCCGCCACCGGAGATTACTTACCCCAACGGCGGCGAATCACTGGCCGCCGACGTCGAGGCGGATGTGACCTGGCTGGGAGGCCCCACGACGCAGTTCCATGTGCAATACACTTCGAACTACAACGACATCCAGGTGATTGCCGACGGTTTTGAAACCGGCACACTCGGCCCGCAATACACAACCGGCGGCGAGGTGGCTTGGGCCGTTTCCGATAGCGATGCCCACACCGGAGACTATTCAGCTCGCGCCGGCGACATCGATGACGACGAGAGCAGTTGGATGACGCGTGCCGCCGGCGGCGGGCCCGTCAGTTTCTGGTACCGGGTCAGTTCGGAAACCGATTACGACTTCTTCAACTTCTACGTTGATGACGTTCGGAAGGTCCACGCCTCCGGAAACAGAAGCTGGACGCTCTACAGCACGACGTTGCCGCCGGGCCCCCACGAATTGAAATGGGAATACACCAAGGACTACAGCGGTGGGTGGTGGTATGACACTGCCTGGGTCGACGACATCGAATTCGTGGCGGACAACACCATTTGGACGGATATCATCGCACTCACGTTGCCCGGTGCTTCATCAACCCCGTGGACGCCCACCGTGGAGAGCGACGATTACAAAGTTCGCGTTCGAGCGTACTATGGCGGAACCAACTATAGCATTTGGGATGAGAGCGATGCCACGTTCGCAGTCACTAGCGAGGAGTACCAACTCGGCGATTTGAACTGCGATACCTTTGTCGATTTGGACGATGTGCCGCATTTTGTTCAGGCACTGGTCGACCCCGCCGGCTACGACGCCACCCATGGTTCCTGCGACCGGATGTTGGCAAATATGAACGGCGACTCGACTGTGGACGGTGATGATGTGGCGGGCTTCATCGCGGAACTCGTCGGGGGTTAGCGCTTTGTGAAGGGTGCGATGACGGACCTATCCGCGAAGGCATATATCGCGTTGTTTCGTGCGGAAATAGTCGTTAAGCTTGGACTTGGGGAAGAAATACCCACGGATAGTGGGGAAGGTTTGTTGAGCCGCAAACCTTGGTTACGAGTCCCCTCAGATTCCATTCTAAAAACTTCAGGGAGCAAGTAGCTCCCATGGCTTTATTGTTCTGCTCATGCAATATGAGACTTGTGGAGGCAAACTAAGATGTTGAATCGCGGGATTCAGGTGAGTTTATGGTTTCTGGCGGTGGTGGCCATCGTCGGCAATTCGGCAGTCGGACAAGAGAACGCATCGTCCGGGTGGGCGGAAGAGGCCGGGGTGTCCTGGTTTACCGTTGCACCCGACGGCAAGATAGCCAACGTTGGAGCACAAAGCGCGGCGGCCGCCGAGGTATCGGTGCACACGTCCACAAACCAGGTGCTCAGTGTGACCATCGAGACACCAGGCCTGTCGATTGGCTCGCGGCAGACGAAGGGCGGCGAGTTCGTCAATGTCGATTGGCTGAACGCCGCCAGATTCGGCGAGATCGGCGCTCCGCGAATTCCGGTCGTCCGAAAGGTGTTCATCGCGCCGACCGGTGCGAAGGTCTCGATCAGCGCGACGGCCGGTGAGGGCATCTCCATCGACTCGGACACAGTGGGACGACCGCTACAGTTGCTCCCGGTGCAGCGTCCGATTCCCAAGATTCCTGGCGCGATGGAAAATGCTCCGTTTGAATTTGACAAAGAAGCCTTCAGTGTGGATGTGGACTACCCGACGGAGCGCGCGATCGTCGAGGAAGCGGGGGTGGTTCGCGGGCAACGGCTGTTTTTGCTGACGGTATATCCCGTTGCATACAATCCTGCACGTAAGGTCATCACGTACTACCCCGACATTTCGGTTGAGATCCGTTTCGATGACGCGGCGCCTGCTGCCGGCGAGTTGAACCCGATGCCCGGCTTGGAGAAGATCGTACTCAACCCTGAGATTCTGCCGGCCGGCCCCCGAGACGCTAGCGACTACCTCATCATCGTGGCGGACGCCTTGTCCTCTTACATCACACCCTTCGCGACGTTCAAGGCGGGACAAGGCTACGACGTGACGGTGGCGACGCTCACAGATGTTGGGGGGACCACCAACACCGCGATCAAGGCCTACATCCAAGGCCTCTGGGGAACGGCGGATCAACCTGCCTATATCCTGTTGGTCGGCGACACCAACACGATCCCGCACTGGACGGGTGGCGGCGATGGCTCGCCATCGACCGACCTTCCTTACGCGTGCATGGACGGTTCCAGCGACTGGTACCCCGATATCGCAATCGGGCGTTTTCCCGCGAGGACGTCAGAGCACCTGACTGCAATCATCGACAAGACCATCGACCTGGAGTCCGGCAACTGGGGCGACCCGGCCTATGCCGAGCGGGCGTGCTTCATGGCTTCGGTTGACAACTATGAAATTAGCGAAGGAACCCACAACTACGTGATCGACACGCACCTGGATGGTGCAGGCATCGTGTCCGACCGGCTCTATCAGGTGACCTATGGCGCCGACACGCAGGACGTCCGCGATTCGTTCAACGGTGGGCGTGTCTTTGGCATCTACTCCGGCCACGGCGGCGAGTATAGCTGGGCGGACGGTCCTCCATTCTCACAAGATGATGTTCGGGGCCTGACCAATAATCAGATGTACCCCCTGGTTCTCAGCTTCGCCTGTGTTACCGGAACCTACACGGTTGACGAGTGCTTCACGGAAACATGGATTCGCGAGGCAAACAAGGGAGCCGGAGCCATCTACGGCTCCTCCGTGAACAGCTATTGGACAGAGGATGACTGGCTGGAACGAGATTTCTTTGACGTGATCTACTTCGACGAGATTCGGGAGGTTAGTCCGGCTTGGCAGGCCGCTTTCGTCAACTACCTTACGCACGGTGGCGACGCGGGCACGACACGGCGGTACTACGAGATGTACAACCTCATGGGGGATCCGAGTCTGTACATCCCGGAGCCAGGCGGCGGAGCGGATCTCCGCGTCACGCCGACCGGCGGCCTCTCGACGGAGGGTATGTCGGGTGGCCCGTTCGATCCGAATAGCGTGGATTACCTTTTGATCAACAATGCCGATGCGCCGATCAGCTACTCGGTCGCGGCTGATCAGACGTGGGTGGACATCACCAATGCCACGGGCACGATTCCAGTCGGTGGCGACGCTCCCGTGACAGTCTCACTTGGCGCCGAGACCCTCGGCTTCGGTCAGGGTCACTACGAGGCCACTGTCAGCTTCACCAACACGACATCGGGTGATGGCGACACGACGCGAGCAGTCGTGCTGGACGTTGGCAGAACGATCATCAACGTCTCCCCGAGCTACGGGCTTGAAACAGGCGGCCCGGAAGGCGGGCCGTTCACGGGCAGTGTCACCTACACGATCACCAGTGAACGACCGACCCCCGTGGATGTTCAGATCACGGCGAATGAGTCTTGGATCAGCATCAACGGCAAAACCGGACCACTCAACTTGACACTCACAGGCACAGGTGATTTCGCCGAGGTGGACGTCGGCATCTCCAGCGATGCCGAAACGCTCGGTGTTGGCCTCTATAACGGCTCGGTGAGCATCACGAACCTCACCAGTGGTGAGGGTGACACGTCGCGCAATGTTCTCCTGGAAGTCGGTCGTGTTCTCTACACGCCTGTGGATGTGCCACAGCCGATAAACGATAGCAGCACCATTACGAGCACGATTAAGGTCATCGATTCGTATTGTGTCGGTGATGTCAACGTAGACATGGACATCACGCACACGTTCATCGGCGACCTGACGGTTGACCTAACGTCGCCCAGTGGTGTCACAGTTCGACTCCATGATCGCACTGGCAGCAGCGACAATGACATCGTGACGACCTACGATGAGCAAGGCGGCACGGTGCCGGACGGCCCGGGCTCACTGGCGGACTTCAGTTATGCCGGCGTCACCGGTCTTTGGACGTTGACCGTGGAGGATCACGCCAGCAGTGACACAGGCTCCTTGAATGATTGGGCTTTGAGGATCGTTCCTCTCGGTGAGAGTTGCCCGCCGATCGCCCGTGACATCAATATCGAGATGCCCGTCGACGATCCCATCGATATCACGCTCGACGGCGAGTCGCTTGAGGGTCTTCCTCTCACGTACTGGCTCAGCGCGCTACCTGATCACGGCATCTTGATTGATCCGGGAACGGGGCTTGAGATTGACATGCTGCCTTACACGCTTGTGAACATCGGCGATGTCGTCAGATATGACCCTGTGGACGGATATGCCGGTCCGGATATGTTCAGCTATCGGGCCAATGATGGGAGTGATTCCGAGAAGGCAGATGTCAACATTGAGGTGGGTGCTCCGATTCCCGTCTATCTGTTCCATATGGATTCCGATCCCGGATGGACCGTGGAAGGCGACTGGGCCTTTGGTGTGCCGCAGGGCCTCGAAGATGACCCCTCTTCCGGCGCAACCGGTGCGAATGTCTACGGCTATAACCTGGCTGGTGACTATCCTGACGACATGCCGGTCACCTACCTGACATCGTTGCCGATCGATTGTTCCGCCCTCACGATGACTGAGCTTCATTTCGAGCGGTGGCTGGGCGTGGAATCATCTGATTATGACCACGCAACGGTCGAGATCTCCAACAACGGAACGAACTGGACCATTTTGTGGGATCATACCGGGGGGTCATTCACTGATACCTCTTGGCTACACCAGGAATTCGACGTTTCTAGCGTTGCCGATGGCCAGCCGACCGTTTACCTCAGGTGGAGCATGGGTCCGACCGATGGCTCGTCGACCTACTGTGGTTGGAACATCGATGACGTCGAGATTTGGGGCATCGAGGCGCCCGGTGTATTAGAGATATCTCTCCCCGATGGCGTGCCTTCCTTGCTTTCGTTTAGCGAGCCCACTGACATCTTGGTCAGAATCGATGCGGGAGCTGAAGAATATGTGGCGGATTCGGGAATGCTGTATTACCGGTATGACGGTGGCGCGTTTATCGCCGTGCCGTTGACGCCGTTGGGCGGCGAAATGTGCCAGGCGACGTTGCCGACGCCGGCCTGCAACGAAACGCCGGAATTCTACTTCAGCGCCGAAGGCAGCGAGAGCGGCGTCATCACCGAACCGGCGGATGCGCCCGCGACGATTTATACGGCTGAGGTTGGCGTGTACGTGCTGAACATGGAAGACGACTTCGAGACGGACCAGGGCTGGACGGTCGAGAATGATCCGACTTTGACGCAGGGCGCCTGGGAGCGTGGTGTTCCCGTTGCGAATCCCGGCGTTGGTTATTATGCGCCGCTTAGTGATTATGATGGTTCCGGACAATGCTATCTGACGACGAACGCGCCCAATTCGGATGTTGACGGCGGTCCGACGTGGTTAGTTTCGCCGTTGCTCGATTTGAGTGCGACGAGCAACCCCGTGCTCACCTATGCCCGCTGGTGGGTGAATGATGATCGCGACGGCGATCCGCTGGATGTTGAAATCTCCAACAACGGCGGCGGCGATTGGATCTTGGTCGAGCGCGTGATGGAGCTTGATCCGGAAGCGCCTTTGGCGGACGAATGGGTTGTTCAGACAGTTTTCATCAGTGACTATGTGACGCCGACGTCGCAAGTGATGATTCGGTTCAGCGCATCGGACGTTCCCAACAACTCAAAGAACGAAGGCGGCATCGACGCGATCCGCATCGACGACATCTACTGCGCTGGGAGCGGCTGCGCAACGCGAGGTGACATGGACGGTGATTCTATGGTTACCGGGGGTGACATTCAGCTATTCCTGGAATGTTACATCGGTGACGAACCCGGCACGTCGGGATGTGGATGTGCGGACATCAACCAGAGCGGCGTCTTCGATCCGGCCGACGTATCCGCCTTCGTCACCTGCCTGCTGGAGACGGGATGCCCGTAGCGTTTATGTATGTAGGGCGGCTGCGACGCGTGCGCCGTCACTTGTCAATTGAAACGAATCACGGTCAAGCGACAGCTTGGCCGTGATTCGTTTTTTATGCTCCACGGCCAACCTGTCGCTGGATCCGTGCCACCCAGAAACCATCAATCGCGTTGTGGCCGAACACCCGTAATGGTCACCCCATCCTTTGCGATGTTGATAGGTCGGAGGCAGAGGTACCAGGTGTTCGGTGACAGAGGAAACACTTTATCTACAGGCCGCTGCTTGCTGTGTGGTCATGGTTGATTGATGTGGTGGGCTCTCAAGAAGATGAAGATTGGGGGGTTATCCTCTGTCACTCGCGGCAGGGTGATGATGGCGACATGGTCGGCTCCGAGGACCATGGAGGATGAAACCTTCATTGACTGGATGATCGGGCGGCCGACATCGAAAGGAACACCGGCGATTTTTTGCCGTCCCGCAATTCGATTGATCTCGACGGAGATATCCTTGAAAGAGACGAGCCCCTCTCCCGCCTTGTCGATCGTCAGTTTGACGGCGAGACCCTCATTGACCTCCGCGGCGGATTCGACAACGAGGCTGCCATCCTCTCTTTTCACCATGTATGGAACCGTGGTGCCGATGGTGATTCCCGCTTGTTGGCCGACCTTTGCGCGTATTCTCGGCGCTGCCAACACCTCCCAAGCCGCGGATTTGCCTGCGTAAATATTCGTTTCGTCAATGGCATCGAAGAACTTGTCCTTCGCCAGCCGGAGGACGGAGTTGCCGAGCTTGAGTGTGGCCTCGTCGGTGATACTGATGACAGTGATGCCAGGATCGTTCACTTCTCCGGGCGAGGAAGCGGCGATTGTGATCGTCGAATCATCGGATTTCTCCCTGGCGGATCGTTCTTCAGCGCCAGCGCCATCGGGTGGGGATTGTCCTGTTTCACTTGGCTGATGATGGATGATCATTTGTGAGGGGCACAGGGAAATTTCGAGGAGCGGCTCGTTGAGTTGAACCAGGCGGATGTCCACCATGACTTGGTCGGGGTGATCTATTGCGATTGCTGAACAGGCGGCGGAAGTTGCGGCGGCTTTGGATTGGGCCGCGGCAGGTACAGTGAGGGCGGTGAGTGCGGCCAGTAGTACGGAAAACAGCGTGCGAGTCATAGTGTTGCGGTTCATGGCGTTTGTCGTCCTTTCCGGTTTGCTGATGCCTGAAGACGATTCAGGGACCTTTACTCTTCGGCGCTGATCGGCCGCCAGCGTGTGATACTGCTTCGGTAGGCTGATCGGGTGCGGCGATTATCAAACAGGGGGCGGTCAATACTGACGAAGGCCGCTGAGTCTTTGGCTTGTTCGGTCCCGTCCACCTCGCTGGGGGCCGGCGGTTGGCGTTGGATCGGATCGTTATGGAGCCTAGCGGCGGACCAGGTGATCAGGCAGATGGCAAGGCAAGCGGCGATGGCCTGCCAGGCGGGGACCGTGCGCGGCCACCAATGACAATGAACATGCCGACGTTCCGCCGCTCGGATGGCCTCGGAGATGCGCCGACGGTCGTCATCCGGCAAGACGCGCGTGGGGGTTTGGGCAAGCAGGTTTTCGAGGTCGTTGTCAGCCGACATGTTTCAACTCCCTGTTGTGGATGACCCGAAGTTCATGGAGTCCCCGGGCGTATGTGCTTGTCACGGTTCCGATCGGCCTGTCGAGGATTGCGGAGATTTCTCGAAAGGTCAGGTTGGCATAGATCTTCAAGACAATCACCTCTCGCCGGTCGGCCGACAAACATTCGAGGGCCTGTTTGATGCGCTCGGCGGATTCTCGCTTGGTTGCGTCGGCCAAATTGGTGTCGATGAAAGCCGCTTCGTGACACGTCGCGAGGTCATCAAGGCCAATGTGCGTCGGCCTCAACCGGGCTGCCCGACGCCGGTCAATGGCCAGGTTTCGCAGGCACTTCATCACATAAGGCACCTCATCGCGGACCGGCGCTTGCTGTTCGACGAGACGGACGAGGACGTCCTGGATCAGGTCTCGGGCGTCGTTCATATTGCCGGTCAGGGCGATGGCGTAGGCGGTCAGGCGAGGGTGGTTTTCGTCGAAGAAGGTCATCCACCGGTTCCCGCAAGTTCTATCATGTCGGTTCAAGCGGCGTCTCCGTCAGGTATCGTCCCGTCATTCTACAAGACGAGCGGATGGGTGCGGTTTATGCGGGGATAGGTGTTGGTTTTTCTTCGGAAGTGCTAGAGCAAACTAAGTAATCGTGTAGCGGCCGACAGGGGCGTTGGCCGCTACAGAAAAGGTGAGTTGGCTCCAGGGTTGAGAGTGCATGCTTAGCGGAAGAGTAAGAAACTATCTCAGAATTGTGGCACAGGCGTCTCGCCTGTGTTTTCACCGCCGAGACGTCGGTGCCACATTAGGTTTGGCATCGTGTGAGGCTTTCTGAGATAGTTTCTAAATGCGCCGTTGTAGCGTCGGCCCCCTGTGGCCGACGGGAATCACCGTTTTGCTGGCGCCCTATCAGGTCGAACACTGACCGCTTGCTGACGCGCGCGGCTCTGATCGCGCACGGCGGCCGATGTGGTTTCAAACATATAATGCGCTAATTCAGCAAGAGGACGATGAAGTCCTCGATGTCTTCCTGGTCTAAATTTCCGTCGAGATGAGCACAATACTGATCCTCGCCGAGCTCCGCCGGCAGTTCGAGCTTGGCCCGGACGAAACCGCCGATGTCATCACCGTTGATGTAGGTGTCTCCGTTGATGTCACCGAATGTGTTTCCGCAGGTGGGGCTGCTGCCTGTGGTGGTATACTCGACGTACTGCGGGTCGGGGTCTTCGGCTGGGTACCAACCAGTTGAGGCATTGTTCTGATTCCGTGCCCGTACTCTGAAACGGTACGTTGTGTTTGGGGAAAGCCCTGTCGCGATGATGGATTGGGAGGGGTATTGCACCCAAGTGTTGGCGTCCCCCCCACCGATGGGCGTTCCACCCGTTGTCGTGACCTCGAAGAAAAGGCCCGAATCCCCCAAGTTGAGCTTCGAGAAAGAGCCACCTGCGGGTGGCGCGGTAAACACCTCGATGAATGTGTCGTCGATGAGGGTATCCGTGAGTTGTGCGGGCGTTTCGATGAAGGTGTAGACGCCACGCAGCGAATAGCCTGTTTCATTCTGGGCCGGGGAGGAGTCCCGCGCGCGTAGGTAATACGCGATAAGTGAATTCGCGGGAAGGCCTGTGTCCGTGTAGGTGGCATCCGTGCTCCAGTCCCGCGCGTGCCCGAGGGAGTAGGGCTCGAAACGGTACTCGACGGGGGGCGTGTCGGCATCTTCAGCCCACGCTTCCATCTGAACTTCGGTTGTGCTGATCGCCGTTGGCATCATCGTCCAATCCGGCGGATCCGGGAAGGGTGTCACGAAGTCCACAATCGGCCCGTCGATCGAGAGCGTGAATTCACCGGCGTCACCGTCACGGCCTGAGACGCGGATGAGGTAGGTTGTTTCCTCCGAGACGGCAGCGCTGACAGAGGATTGATCCGAGCCGGTACCGCAATTGTCACTGTTATCGTTGCAGGCGATTTCGGTCAGGCCTCCGCAGGTTCCGGAGTAGATGGAGAGGACCGAGTCGAAGCTGGCGTCGCAGGTTTCCGCGGTGAGCGTTCCGCTCGGTCCGGTCGGGAACGCGAACCAGACGTCAGGCGAGCTACTGGAGCTTCCACAAGAGGCTGATCCGTCGTTCGAGGCATATCTCGTGGAGCCGGTGAAGGCGCCGTTGCCGACTTCGGATGCAAAGGCACAGTCGTCGTTCGGCGGTGTGACAGCGCCCATCGACAAGCAGGGATTACCCCATAACGCACCCCACTCGAATGTTTCATAATAAGGATAGTACCACAGGCCGTTGGTATACATTTCTCGCAAGGCGCGTTGGTGTGCTTCGCCCTGGGTGTAGAGTCCGGAGGTGACGGAAGTCGTGAAGAAATAATCCATGGACTGACCGGAGCCGTCGTACGGATCGTTCCAACCACGGCTGCCGAAGGCAACTTTGGTTGCCCCCACGAATCCGACGGCGCCTTGTTCCAACATCGACTGGCCGATATTGACTTCGTCCGTATCGGAGTTGCTGCACGCGTCCGCGAAGATGATCGCCGGGTAATTGTCGTTTAAGGAACTGCAATCCGATGACCGGATGAACGCCTGCGAGCTGTAGCCCATCATGTGGGTGGATGTCGGAGAACCGTGTCCCGCCCAGTTGACGAAGGCGAATTGGCCCGAGGGCCAGACTGACATGACATTCGCATGCGAAATAGGAAGATCACAGGGGAAAATGGAATAGACGGTACTGTTCTGTTCGTACATCCTCGTCATGGTCCAGTCAGACATCCAAGCCGGATTGACTTTGGCCTCCATGAGCTGGGCGTTGTCGGTATCTTCCCAGAAGTAAGAACCGAGCAACAAGATATTCTTCTTGAACGCGGGGTCGGTATTCTGCTCATAGGCGACGGACTTTTCGCAAATGCTCTGGACTGTGGCAGGCGAACTCCAAGGGATTCGGCCGACATTGACTTCGGCGTAAAAGTCAATCGAATCGGAATCCTCACCGTATTGATGATCCCAGTCATCATCCCACGACTGATCGTCGGGCAGAGACAACTCGGCATAATAGAAGTCGGTCTCCGGCTGGCCGTATCCGACGTCCTGGGCACAGCGGCGCATGGGGACGTTGTCGTAATGGCCCACGATGAGCACATCCTCGATGCCCCACTCGCCCGAGGGATATTTGTCGCGGAGGAAGTTGCGGATGTTCTCGGCAAGGTCGTAGCCGCCCGGGTAATTGCTGTTGATCCACGAGGTCGTAACCACCTGGACGTTCCGACCCTTTGAAGTCTCCGCGTTGACAAGCGGCGTCACGGATGAGGTGAGAGAGTCGAGCGTGATGATGACGAAGTCGTGCAGACCTCTGCCGCCGTCTCTGGGCGCGGCGTACCAGGCGCCGGCTTGGTCGTAGTTGGCGACGATTCCTTCCGCGACACGCTCGGTTCTCGGAAGGAAGTCAACCATGACCGATCTCGGCGCAGCCGAGAGGCTGTAACGCACGTCGACCTTGATATTCGGATAGAAGATCAACCGGCCGGAGACCGGGTGATATTGCACGGGGGCGATCCTGACGTCCACGAGGTTGTATCGCCGATAACCGGCCGTGCGAACAAACTCCACGACGTTGGCCGGATAGGCGTTGTCGCTCTCGTAAGCTTCTTTGAAGTTCCGTTCGTATCGTTGCAGGTCGCGCTGTCGGAGGACGGGGTCTTCTTCACCGATGACACGGGGCAACGGAGCGGGCAGGATTTCGTAGGTGCCGGTAAGAGCGACACCCTTGCCCAAATCAAAATCCACGCCGTCATAAACAGCCCCCGGCGGAATTGCGATCGCCATGATTATTGAAGGGAGCTTGGGCTTTCCCGGGACCAAGAGAGAGCCGTAGCCTTCGACGGAGACCTCCTGCCCTTGTTGACTGCTGGTGATCTCATAGTCCCCGACCGGTATCGCTATGTTGATCGACTTCGTCTCGGGACTATCACCGTCGCCAGCATATGCCTGACCGCACCAGCACATCGACGTTAATGACACAATCAAGACAGCCGTTATTGCGCAGACTCTCATCTGGTAGTGCCTATTCATCTTCAACTCCTTCCGAAGGTGTACATCGGAGTGACACGGTGCTGGCTCGCCAGGGCCAAACAATGGACTTTGCCGAAGGGTCGGATCGGCACCAGGCTTGTACGTCTCGCGGCATGGCGTTGCACGCCGTAGCCGCGTGTCTCTGCCGCTACCAACACGTGGCTGGATGATCAGAGGGACCGATAGAACCCCCACGGATCACCCAGCACCATATTCATTCATCATACTTGAAGCGACTGAGAAAGTCCAGAGTGGCGCCAACGACCGATACTGATACAGTTTAACTGGAAGGCGGCACTGGCAGCAAGCTGCCAGTGGCACCCATTCATGAAACGATACCAATACGAAAATTCCCAATCTCGCAGGACGCTATGTCCTTTCGCAAACCGCCCTACCTCGTACCTGGGATATCGCTCTGTCGCGCGACCCCGTTCAGAGAAGCGTGATATTTTGCGCCTTCAGTTCCTCCAACATTTCCTCCGGCCAGAGACTGCTTTGGACCTCTCCGATATGGCGTTTGCGCAGGAAAAACATGCAAAGCCGGGATTGGCCAATGCCGCCGCCGATGGAGAGCGGTAGTTCCCCCGTGATCAACCGGCGGTGAAACAGCAATTCAAGCCGATCCTCGGCGCCCCGGATGGCCAGTTGCCGTTTGAGGGCTTCGGCATCCACTCGAATCCCCATTGACGAAAGCTCATACGCCTGTTCGAGAACGGGGTTCCACACGACGATATCCCCATTCAGGCCCCGGCCGTGTTCGGTCGGCGTGGTCCAGTCGTCGTAATCCGGAGCGCGACCATCGTGGGGTTGACCGTTGGATAAGTCCGCGCCAATGCCGGCGATAAACACCGCGCCCAATTCCTTGCACACGCGGTCTTCTCGTTCACGCGGGGAGCAATCGGGGTAACGCCGTTCGAGTTCCTCTGTGTGGAGAATCTCGATCTTCGGCGGCAGGACCGGTTCGATGGCGGGATAGGTCTTGGCAACGTGCTGCTCAGCAAGGCGAATCACTTTGTAGATACGCTCGACGATGGAGAACAGGAAGGAGAGATTCCTGTCCTCGGCGGTGATCACGCGCTCCCAGTCCCATTGGTCCACGTAGATGGAGTGCAATGCGTCCAGCACCTCATCGGGACGGATCGCATTCATATCGGTATAGATTCCCTCGCCAGGCCCGAAACCGTAATCCGCCAGGGCCATCCGCTTCCACTTCGCAAGCGATTGAACCATCTCCGCCTGGCGCCCGCCCATGTCTTTGATGGAAAACGATACCGGCTTCTCCACACCGTTGAGATTATCGTTGACCCCCGTGTTGGCTGGAACGAAGAGGGGAGCACTCACGCGGAGCAGATTCAACTCTTCGGCCAGTGTTGTTTGGAAGAATTCCTTGATCAAACGTATGGCACGCTCGCTCGTCTTTAGATCCAACACAGGTTCGTAAGACATCATTTATCCTCTCAAGAAACGTCATCGCCGACCCGAATCGGGTGGCTAACCTCAGCAGATTTGTCGCAGCCCACCATTTGAGCTCGCGACAATCTCCCTTCCGCAAAAAAAGTGTCGCCGGTTTTCACACATACGCGGCGATGTGTCTTCTCCAATCGTATTGCCCGTCCACCTCGTGATTCTGCTCCATGATGAAAAAGAATCCTCACCCCTCATTGTAGTGGCCAATGCACCAATCGACGGAGGGGAATGGTGGGTTTCCAACACCTTTCACGGGCATCAGATATTATGCTATGCGCACAAAGTTAATGCGCTGGGTGGTCTGTCTGCTTTGGTTCATCGTGCAGGTGCATCGTGATCCCCTGGCACGGAGTCGAGAGCAATAGAAACGGCCACGAAGCATTCAGCCTGCAACTCGGACACCTGCAAACCTTTCTGCGATGCTCCTTACGCGATAGCGCAGTAACTTGGTGCGCCTGGTATAAGTTGCTCTCAAGGTGAACCACCCGGGCCTTCTACCGCGAAGCGTTCAATGATCGAAAGCGAGGCTGTTCTAGAGCATTTAAGTGTTGAGATTGCATTCTCCGCTGTAGCGTCGGCCCCCCGTGGCCGACGGGGATCACCCGTTTGTTCGCCCCCCACAAGGTCGAACGCCGACCGCTTGCTGACGCGCGCGGCTCTTCTATGAAAGCCCGTTGCGTGTCAA
>CAZTAR010000049.1:0-16651 GCA_964611695.1 uncultured Planctomycetaceae bacterium
GCCAGCGGCATCATGGGCGACCCAACAAAGGCGACGCGCGAGAAGGGTGAGAAGATGTGGGAGGTGATGATCCGAAACCTCGTCGAGTTCGTTGAGCAGATCAAGGGCATGAGCCTTCGCGAGATTCACCATCGCCGCCGGTACTAAAAAACATGAAAATCACCAGCGTAGAAGCCAAGACCGTAACCATGCCTCTTAAGGAGGCGTACACGATTGCATACGAGACAGTCGATTTGGCGTGCAATGTGTTCCTCCGAGTCGACACGGATGGCGGGGTGGTCGGATTCGGGTGCGCCGCGCCCGACCAACCTGTCACCGGAGAAACGCCCGAAACCGTCCGGCGAGCCATCACGGACATTGTCGAACCGGCGCTCCGCGGCGCCGACCCTCTGAGATGGTCCTTGATTCTAGATGACATGAGACGCGATTTTGCTGCGATGCCCTCAGCACTCGCGGCGGTTGACATGGCCCTCTTCGATATCCTCGGCAAAGTCGCCGGCCTGCCCTTGTGGAAGCTGCTGGGCGGCTACCGTGAGAGTATCCCCACGAGCGTCACCATCGGCATCCTGCCGGAAGCTGAAACCGTCGCGGCGGCAAAGCGCTGGATAGTGGAGGGATTCAAATGTCTCAAGCTCAAGGGCGGGCGTGATGTGGAGAGTGACATCGCGCGCGTCCTCAAAGTCCGCGAGGCGGTGGGCCCGCACATCGAACTCCGTTTTGACGCGAACCAGGGCTACACGGTCGAAGAGGCCCGCCGGTTTGTCGAAGACGCGCGCCTGGCAAACCTCGAACTGCTCGAACAGCCGACGCCGAAGGGAGAGCCGGAACTGCTGGGTCAAGTGACTCGTTCGGTTTCAATCCCCGTGATGGCCGACGAGAGTCTGATGACCCTCCGCGACGCCTTTCGACTCGCCCGCAACGAGTTCGTCGACATGGTCAACATCAAACTGATGAAAGTCGGCGGGATCGCGCAGGCGATGCACATCAACTCGGTCGCACGAGCGGCCGGCCTCGAAGTCATGGTCAGTTGCATGGACGAAGCGGGCCTTGCCATCGCGGCCGGCTTGCACTTCGCCCTTTCGCGACCAAACGTCGTTTACGCTGATCTCGACGGGCATCTCGATCTGCTTGACGATCCGACGAGGGAAGCGGTTGTCGTCCGCGATGGCCACCTCTTCGCAACGGAGCGGCCCGGTTTGGGCCTCGACGTGGATTGGTAGTTCTGTTTTCTCGAAGCCTCCTGCCATGCGAAACGGCATGTTGGAGGAGGATCTTCGCGATGGCTGTTCCGACGACCGTCAGGTGGGCAGGTCATGGTCCTGAATGGTGGGGAGCCCCTTGAGAAGCCGCCTGACCGCTTCCCCGGATTCCTGGCTCAGAATCTGGTCGGCCAGGGCGCCAAGCCCGCCAATGGACACACGGCGGATAGCGCCGACAACGTCGCGATAACTGGACTGTGACACGCTGAGTCTTCGGGCTCCCAAGGCGAGCAACGGCGCGGTGAAGGTCGGCTCGCCCGCCAACTCGCCGCAAATCGTGACAGACTTGCCGACCTGATCGGCCGATCGCAGAATGGATCGCACGAGCCGGAGCACGACCGGCTGCATGGCATCGTGGTATCCCTCGACAAATTCATCGTCGCGGTCCGCAGCCAGGAGGTACTGAGTCAGGTCGTTTAAGCCGATGGCGATCGAATCCACCTCGGCGAGGATTTCGTCCACGAGCATGGCAGCGGAGGGTATTTCAATCATGGCCCCCAGGCGAAACGGAAGCTCGCTGCGGTCACTCAGGCCAAGGATGCGACAGAATTTCCGTATCGCTGCGTGCAGCGTTGCCATCGTGTCCAGCATCGGCAGCAAGAGGGTCACGGGCTTCTCAGCCGAAAGTTTGGCGATCGCACGCAACTGTGGAACCAAGATGTCCTCCCGCTGTAATAGAAGACGCAGTCCGCGCAAACCCAGGCTTGGGTTACGATTGATGGGGATGTCCGCATAGGGTGGGCATTTCTCCGCCCCGAAATCGGCGAGCCTGATGTTCAATTCTGTGTCGCCGATGGCATCGGCAACAAGCCGATACATCTGATAGCTTTCCCGCTCCGAAGGCCATCCGCCACGGTCCATGTAAAGGAATTCTGTTCGAAAGAGGCCAACGCCGTCCGCCTTCAAGGTTTTGACAGCCTCGGCTTCGGCAATGTCACTGATGTTGAGTAGCAGCTTGATCGGCACGCCGTCAGAGCTCACGTGTGCGAGTGGAGGTTCGAGTGCCTCTACCACGCCGGCCCGCATGCGAATCAAAATCGCCCTGGCAGCGGCCCGCTCCTTTCCGACCGGCGCCAACACGATTCGACCCTTGACACCATCCACATAGACCTCGCGGCTCTCTGGAAGCAACTCCGGCGTCATCTTGATCCGCGTCACAAAGGGGACGCCCATACCACGGGCCAGGATCGCCGTATGCGACTTGTGGGCGCATGACTCTGTGACGATTGCCGCCACGTCCTCATGGACAAGCCGGACTAGCTCCGAAGGAGTGATTGTCGAGGCGATCACAACAGCTCCTTCGCGCCCTCCGTCTTCATGCAAAGAAGAACTCGATAGGCAAGTGACGAGGCGTCGCCCGATGTCAAGGATGTCGGCCGCCTTGTCCCGGAGCAACGGCGCGTTGCTCTCGCAGAATCGGGTTCGCACTTCATTGACCACGTGGGCGACGGCGGACTCCGCCGAATGCTCGTGCTGCAGGATGTGTTCCTCGATCCGCGAAATGAGTTTCGGATCCCGCAAGAACGCAATGTGAGTGTCAAAAATCGACGCGAACTCGTCAGAAAGCCGTCGGCCAAGTTGCCGGCTCACACGTTCGAGTTGAATGCACGCACGGCTGATTGCCGCGTGCAAACGCTCCTGCTCAAGATGAGGCGGACCATTCCTGGGTGCCGCGAGGGCGTGGGCGATAATGTGGCTGGCATCCTGCAGGAAGGCTGGACCGTGTGCGTACCCCGGGCTGATGCTTTCTCCGTTGAAAATCACTCATTGCTCCTTCCATCTCGCAGGCGGCCGAGTGCGCCGGCGGGGATCAGGGTCGCTGTGTGACCGGCTCGGCTCCGGGCCGTACACTGGATCGGATTAGTCCCCCGACGCTCTTAAAAGGAAGTATTATACCACGGTGGCTCAGCCTGAAAGCAAGCTGAGAGATGATTGCTCCCGCGCTACTCCTGAAGGAAATGACTCAGCGGCTTTCGCCGTCCTTAGCCGAAAGCAGAAGGGGGGTCTATTGACCGCGCGTCGGACAACAGATGAGGAAACACGGGCCACAGGGGGATTGTTGGTTGCGGAGGTCAAGTGATGAGCATCCGCTGGAAGTTTCTGGTGTTACTGTTGCTGATCGCGCTGGCGCCACTGGTTTCGGTCGCTCTCCAAAACCTGCGGGGTGTTGAGCGACTCGGACGCGATCTTTCGACGCTGGCGCATGCCTCGCTCGTTGAGCGAACAACTGACAACCTCCAGGAGCGAATCCGGGACCAGGCCGCCATCCTGCAAAGGCGGCGTGCGATGCTTGAGTTCACGCTCCGTACCCAGGCGCGCGAAGTCGAGGCAAGCCTGGCAAGTCCCGTCCGCGACCACGGCCCCGTCTACTTCGCGGGAGATTACGACGGCGGAGTCAACGTGCCGTCGGACTTGGCGCCCTCGAATCAGCACTTCGCGTTCGCCGACGGCAGCACCGGTTCGCCGATTCCCGTCTCATATGGACACCAAGTCTTCAAACTCGCGCAGGGGATCAAGCGGGAGTCCGTACGGGCGGACATTGCCCGACTGGCCCCCATGACAGAAGCTTATAGCTTCTTGCGCCACGACAACCGGGAGCTCATCTTCTGGCAGGTCACAGGACTGGAGTGTGGGGTGCTGACGAGTTACCCGGGGCACGGGGGATATCCGGACGAGTACGACCATCGCCAGCGACCTTGGTACGCTGTTGCCAAGGAACATGACCGCCTCATCTGGATAGGCCCCTACCTTGATGCGTCGTCCCAGCAGTTGATCCTCACGGTGAGCATGCCGGTGCGGCGGCCGACCGGCGCCTTCGCCGGCGTGACAGCCATTGACGTGTCAGTCGCCGAACTGGTTGACACAATGAGACTGCCCGGCATCTACTCGGACAAGGCGCAGTCCATGCTGGTCGTGCTGGAACCGGCTTCCCAACTGTCGGGCCCCCGGGTTCGGGTGGTTGCAAAGCCCGGCCTGCACGTCACCGGTCAGCGCTGGGACACGCCCCTCGACTATCTGTGGCTGGAATCTGACAATCGAGTCGAGACTGATCATCTGGTGGCGAATTTGGCCGATGGCAAGTCGGGCGTGCGGCGGATGCCCTACCTCGGTCGTGACTCACTCTGGGTGTATGGCCCGGTCGACAAAGAAGGCGAGCACCTCGTCTTCATCCTGCCATATGAGGAAGCTCTGGCACGAGCAGCCCTCGCCGAACAGGAAGTCCTCAGCCGCACACGAGAAACGGTGAGAATGACGGGGATTGCCTCGATCATCGTCATCATCGTCGTGTCGGCTGTAGCGTTGATCGGTTCCCGCTCGGTCACCAAGCCCGTCGGTGACCTTGCGAGGGCGGCGCGCAGGCTGGCCCGCGGCGAGTTCGAGACGCGCGTTCATATCAAGACACGGGACGAACTTCAACAACTCGGTGAAGCGTTCAACGCCATGATACCGCAGTTGAAGGAACGGATAGAGTTGAGGCAGTCGCTTGCCGTTGCAAAGGAAGTCCAACAGCACTTGCTCCCACGTGCTTCACCCCAGATTCAAGGTCTCGATGTTGCCGGCCGGAGCATCTACTGCGACACAACGGGCGGGGACTATTACGACTTTCTGTACCTGTCCGAGGTGAGACCGGGCCAGCTTTGTGTGGTGATCGGGGATGTTACCGGCCACGGTATCGCGTCGGCCTTGCTCATGACCGCGGGGAGAGCGCTCTTGCGCGCCCGGGCGAAACAAGCGAGGAACTTGGCGGAATTAATGCACGATCTGAACCGGGACCTCACGCCTGACATGAGCGGCGGCCGTTTAATGACGATGTTCTGCCTCCTCGTGGATGCCCAAGCTCCCGAGGCGCGGTGGATTAGCGCGGGGCACGATCCGGCGATCGTCTTCGACCCGGCGGCGGACACTTTCGAAGAGCTTGCCGGTGAGGATCTCGCGCTGGGACTTGATAGCGAATGGCAATACCACCAACAGGGTCCGGTCGGCCTGCATGAAGGGCAAGTGATTTTCCTGGGGACCGACGGTATCTGGGAGGCACGGAATCCCAGGGGGGAGTTTTTCGGCAAGGACGCGGTCCGCGACGTGATACGGCGTCACAGCCGTTGCAGCGCGAGCGAGATCGGCCAGGCGATTGTCGACGCGGTGAATACGTTTCGGCAGGATCGCCCTCAAGCTGACGACGTGACGCTCGTCGTTGCCAAAGTGGTTGAGACCAAGAGATGTGAAACGCCCCCTCAAGCATGACACCGATGACATGCTCGCGGCGGTGTGGGTCATTGCTCGCGCATGCCTTAGGTGGTTTGGTTGGGTACAGGGCGCGGCCTAACCACCATCGGCCTTCACGGCACGCTTGCGGGCTATCTTCTCCGCAGCCAATACACCGATCACAAACCCGATCACCAAGGTGACGAACAACAGCACGGCCCTCGGCATCGTGACGGTGGCAAAGAGCAGCTTGGTCTCGACGGCCTGCGTGTTTTGCGCCACCAGGATGATGGCCAGGATCGCGACGATCGCGACTACGATGATTTTCCAACGTGACATGGTCAAGCTCTCCGGCGCCTTCCGCTCGTCATCTGTGGCTTCACAATCCCGCCGCCTCGACCACGATACCCTTGATGGAGCCGACACACAACGGCAGTGTTCAGGCACCATGCCGAGCCTTTGACACACCGCTCCGGCGACCGCCGCCGGATAGGTTCTTCTTCTTCCAGCTTGCCGAATGGAGACGCCAGTGGGAAGATGGTGATTGTGTAGCAAAGGTTCTCTTCTGTTGAGCCTGTGTCAAGCCGTAATTGGAGAGGTGACGACCATGTTCCGCAAGCGACATCCGCCCGTGGGGTCGAAGCCCGGTACGCTCATGATCAATGGGCATGCCCTGCCGCCAAGAATTCGGCTCATGAAATACAAGCTGGATCATCTTGAGGAACGCGACATCGCGGCGGTGGCCGAGCTGAAGGACCTCATCGAAGAAGACTCGGTTTGCTGGATTGATGTCCAGGGACTTGGAAACGAGAAGGTTCTGCGGGAGCTCGGCGACCTGTTTTCGATCCATCCTTTGGCATTGGAAGACGTCGTCAATGTGCCGCAAAGGGCCAAGACCGAGTGTTTCGAGAAGCACACGTTGTGCATCACGCGTATGGCGCTAATGGGTGAAGACGGCATTGAGCCTGAACAGGTCAGCGTGTTCGTTGGCCTCAACTACGTACTCACATTCCAGGAACGCAGTGGCGACGTTTTCGATCCCGTTCGTAATCGAATCCGAAAGGGGGGGGCCATCATCCGAAGTTCCGGGGCCAGCTACCTCGCATACACGCTGCTCGACGCTGTCATTGACGGGTACTATCCGATTCTAGAGGTTTTTGGCGAGAAGCTTGAAGCGCTCGAAGACGAGATCATGGCCAACCCGCAACCTGCGATCCTGCAAGAGATTCACCAGGCGAAACGCGATCTGCTGGCGATCCGCCGGGCGATCTGGCCTCAGCGCGAAGCGATCAACGCCCTGATTCGTGACGAGAATCCCCTGATCAGCGACATTGTCCGCGTGTATCTGCGCGATTGCTACGACCATTGCGTGCAGATCATGGATGGGGTCGAGACCTACCGCGAACTGACAGGAAGCCTCATGGACGTGTATCTCTCAAGCGTCGGCAACCGGCAGAACGAGGTCATGAAGGTCCTGACCATCATGGCCAGCATCTTCATTCCGCTGACGTTTATGGCGGGCCTTTACGGGATGAATTTTGAGAACATGCCGGAGTTGCACACTCCCTGGGCTTACCCGTTCCTCTTGGCCACCATGGTCGTGGTCGCCATCGGGATGCTCTTGTTTTTCCGCCGCAAAGGCTGGCTCGGGGGGCCGCCCAAGCGTCCGTAAGCGAGAACATGACGCCGGACGGTTGCTGAATCCCTGTTGGCGCGACGGCTGCGGGCTGGCAATCGAAGTCGGTCCGCCTGAGAATGGCGCCGCCTGGGCTCCGGCTGCGTACCCCGCGATGAAGGGCGATCGCCCGCGACAGCCTTTACTAGGAAAAAGTGATCGACATGCGATTTCAGATACAGACACGCCGCAAGAAGTGGCTTCAACTCGTGTTTGCCCTCGCCCTCTGTCTACCCAGCGTGGCGGCGGGCCAGCAGCCGCAGGGTTTGGGTGCAGGTGACGCACAGACCCAACCCGCAGCAGCGACACAGCCGGCAGTCCCCCAGCCGCTGCTTTCCGCAAGTGAACTCCAATTGCAGCTCAAGCAAGCGCAAGACGCGGTTGATCTTTCCGAAGACGCCAGATCGAAGGCGGTAAACCTATTCACGCAGGCTATCCAGCAACTTGAAATCGCGGAGCAGTGGGCCGCTAAAGCGGTCGAATGTGAAACGGATCGCCAGAAAGCTCCAGAGGCGCTCAGCGCAATCCAGGCCGAACTTTTGACACCGCTGGGTGAACCGATTCCGAATATACCAGCAGGCGCCGTTCGAGCAGACCTGGAGCAGGGTCTTCGCCAAGTTCAAAGCGATCTGGAAGCCGAGAAGAAAAGCCTAGCAGATTGGGAGCGAGAACGTGACCGCCGAACAACACGCCGCAAAGAGATTCCGGATCTCTTAACCGCCGCGAAGTCACGCCTGCAATCACTCGCTGAGACAACGGCCGGCCCGGAGGCGGAACAGCCGGCCGTCGTTCGTTCGGCTCAGCAGGCCCTCAGCCAGGCACGACGTCTCGCGGTCGACCGTGAGATCGAGGCCTACAACAGCGAACTCCTCAATTACGACGCTCGCCGTGATCTCCTCCAGGCGCGACTCGACCGGGCCACTCGGCGAGTCAGCCACCTTGAGAAGCTCCACGTCGCTTGGCAGAATCTTGTCCAGGAAACGGCGAGAAAAGAATCGGAACTCGCGTTGCGTGAGGCACGTGAGCAGTTGAAACGCGCACATCCGGCTATCCGGCCGCTCGCCGAGGAACGTGAGCAGTTGGCGTTGCGTGCAAAGGCGTTACAGGCCGAGAGTAAGGAAGTCGACACACGTGTGGCCGAAACGGAGGCCCTCCTGACCCAGGTGGGTCAGGACTTCGACAAGATCACCCGGCGTGTGAACGCGACGGGGCTGACGAACGCTATCGGCCAACTCCTCCAAAACCACCGCGGTAATCTCCCAGGCCTCCGTCCATCGGAGCGCAGCCTTCGTCAGCGGAAGGACAGAATCAACGCCGCCGATCTTGCCATGATGGAACTCGAGGAACGGCGCAGCGAGTTGATGAAGGTAGACGCAATCGTTGCCGACATCATGGCATCGGTTGAGGCCGGCACGAGTGAACAACAGCGAACGATGATCCGCCAGGCCGCCGAAGAGGCCGTCGTCACCCTTCGCACCGACACGGATAGCCTGCGGAAGGACTACGATCGGCTCTTCGACAAACTCGTCGACCTCGATAGCAAGGGGCGCGATCTGGTCGACACAATCAATCGATTTGAGGAATACGTTAACGAGAAGATTCTCTGGATTAAGAGCGGGGCATTGCCCAATGGGGCGGACATCCGGCGCGGGCAAGAGGCAATCGTCTGGCTCCTGGATCCGGCGAGTTGGGGAGACGTCATCAAGTCGGTCAGCGGAGCCTTTCTCGCCAACCTTGGTTCGATCCTAGCGGGTTTGGCGGCACTCTTTTTGATCTGGATGGCATCACCGCGGCTGTTACGCCTGGTGCGAGAAGCCGGTGAGACGGTAACCAAGCCTTCCAAAGACAACATGGGAAGAACCATCGGCGTTCTGTTCGCCACGGCCGGTCTGACCCTGCGTTGGCCGGCAACACTTTGGTTTGCCGGACGGATGATTGCATCTCCCTATGATGCAACCGACTTTTCAAGAGCGATTGCGAGCGGCCTCAGTGCAACGGCCGTCATCGTTCTCACGCTGCAGTCGTTGCGGCAACTGGCGCGGCACAACGGCCTGGCCGAGAAGCACTTCCGCTGGAACACCCGGTCCCTGACACTCTTGAAGCGACATATCGCCTGGCTCACTGCCGTACTGGTGCCGACATTCTTCATCTTTACGACATTGAACGCACAAGGAACCGAAGCGGCAAAAGACTCGTTGGGCCGTCTCGCATTCGTCTTGGCATTCCTTGCCATCGCACTGTTTGTGCAACGCGTATTGCGACCGGCGGGGCGCATCCTCGGCCCAGTGCTTCAGCGACAGACAGGCAGTTCGCTCTACCGGCTGCGACATATCTGGTATCTGGTTGCGCTGGCCCTGCCGATCTCGCTCGTGATTGCAGCCGTTTCGGGGTATTACTACACGTCACTTTATCTCGGCATGCGATTCCTGGAATCGGTCTGGCTTCTGCTCGGATTAACAGTGCTGCGCGCATTGGTCGAGCGATGGCTCCTGCTGCAGACGCGCCACCGTGCGATTGTCGAGGCACGTGAACGTGCCGCGCTGCGACGCCAGCAGAAGGAAGGTGAATCGTCGGCGCCGACCGAGCCGGAGTTGATCACCGCACTAGAGGAAAAACTCGACGTTGCCGCGATCAACAAACAGACCCTGCAACTCGTCCGCGTCACCCTGACGGCCGTCGGCATTGTTGCTCTGTTGGGAATCTGGGCGGAAGCGCTGCCGGCGCTCGGTGTATTTCGGGAGGTCACACTCTGGACGATTACGCAGCAAGCATCGGAGGCGGTACCGACAGCGGACGGGAACATGCATGTTAACGAGTACACCAAGGCGATCCCCATCACACTGGCGAATCTCGGACTTGCCGGCCTCGTGGCTCTGATCACCGTCGTAGCGGTCAAGAACATCCCGGGGCTTCTGGAAATCACGATCCTGCAGCGGCTGCCAATGGACGCCGGCGGCCGGTTCGCGGCCACGGCCATCACACGATACGTCATCACGGTCGTTGGAACGATCCTGGTGTTCAGCGAGATCGGCGTTGGATGGTCCGAGGTGCAATGGCTGGTTGCCGCCATGACGGTCGGCTTGGGCTTTGGTTTACAGGAGATCTTCGCGAATCTTGTGTCTGGCTTGATGCTGCTGTTTGAGCGACCCATTCGCATTGGAGACACGGTGACCGTGGGAGACATTAATGGCACGGTCACTCGTATCCGCACCCGGGCCACGACGATCGTCGGTTGGGACCGAAAGGAATTGATCATTCCGAACAAGGAATTCATCACGGGCAGAGTGGTGAATTGGACACTGTCGGATTCGACACTGCGGCTCATTGTGCCGGTCGGGATCGCTTACGGCTCGAACACGCAACTGGCGCGCGAGGTGCTCGCGCGAATCGCGAACGACCACCCTAACGTATTGGAAGATCCGGCGCCACGAATCATGTTCTCGAACTTCGGAGACAGCTCGCTAAACTTCGAGGTACGAGTGTTCATCGCGACGATCGACCATTATCTGTCAACGATCGACGAGATCACCGACGCGATTGACCAGGAGTTCCGCAAGGCGGGAATCGAGATCGCCTTCCCACAACGGGATATTCATGTGCGTTCGATTCGAGAGGCGTTGCCCATTGTCGACCGCGCGGCCAACTCAGATGAGGGTTCGCCGCGTCAATAGGACGCCAAGTTCTCGTCAGAAGGGCCACGATTGTGAAGATCGCAAGTGCTGGCGAAAATGGTTCACGGCCGTTTTTTCTATTCGACGCGCTAGAATGTTACTCCGGCGACGCGATAAAATCCGTTCTGGTTCGTGGCAAGATGGCCAATCGACGCCTTGAGGACTGCTACTGAAATGGCCGAGAAGAAGCCTGCAAAACATCGCGTCATAGGGTGGCGAGAAATCGTTGCGTTTCCCGAGTGGAATGTGGACGGCATAGAAGCCAAGATCGACACCGGCGCCCGAACCAGCGCTATCCACGTCGAGGACGTGGTCAAACTTAGTGGCGGGCGAGTGCGATTTCACCTCGTCATAAGCCGCCGCAGTCCCTTCAAACACGTTCCTGTTACGGCCGAACTCGTGCGGCTGAGCCGCGTGCGGTCGAGTTCCGGTCAAGTGCAAGAACGATACGTGGTTGCCACGACCATCCGCATCGGTCCTGTACGTCGTCGCATTGAACTGAGTCTAGTTCGGCGGGACAAGATGCTCTGCCGAATGCTCCTGGGCCGGAAGGCACTCCGCGGGTTTGTTATTGATCCGCATAGGAAATACGTGTGCGGAATTCCGAAGGACCGGACATTAAGAAAGAAGGCAGCCGAATGAAGATCGCCATACTGTCCAGAAATCCAAAATCATACAGCGTATTGCGTCTTCGACGGGCGGCCCTCGATCGAAAACATAAAACCAAGGTTCTGGACACGATGAAGTTTGCCATTTCGCTGGAACCGAGGCATCCCGACTTGTACTACGATGGGAAACCGGTCACCCGTTTCGATGCGATCATCCCGAGAATCGGAGCGTCGATCACCTACTATGGCACGGCGGTCATTCGCCAGTTCGAACAGATGGGCATTTTCTCCGCGAATTCGGCGCTGGGTATCTCCCACTCCCGTGACAAGCTTCGGTGTCTCCAGATTCTGAGTCGTCATGACGTCGGCATCCCCGATACGGCATTCGTGCGCGATAAGAAAGAGGTGCTCAATGCAATCGACCGAGTCGGTGGGGCGCCGGTCATTGTGAAGCTGTTGGAGGGGACCCAGGGGGTCGGTGTCATCCTGGCGGATAACCGCAAGGTCGCGGAGGCGATCATAGAGACGTTACAGAGCGCCAAGCAAAACGTCTTAATTCAGAAGTTTGTGGCAGAGAGCAAAGGAAAGGACGTTCGCGCTATCGTCATCGGGGACCGTGTCGTGGCAGCGATGCGCCGAACCGCGCAGGGTCAGGAGTTTCGCAGTAATGTACATCGTGGCGGGAGCACAGAGCCGATGACCCTTGATTCCGCCTACGAAGAGGCTGCCGTCCGGGCTGCGCAGATCATGGGACTTCGCATTGCCGGCGTCGACATGCTCGAGGGGACAGACGGGCCGCAGATCATGGAGGTCAATTCCTCGCCGGGTCTCGAAGGAATTGAGGGGGGCAACGAAGATCGACATTGCCGGAGCGATCATCGATTATGTCGCTGAGCACGCCGCGTTCCCAGAGATGGATTTGCGTCAACGACTAACCGTGAGCAGGGGATATGGCGCAGCGGAGATTCTGATTGGTCGACCGTCAGAGTTGCTCGGCAAGACGATTCAGGAATCCGGCCTGCGGGATCAGGACATTACGGTCCTCACACTGGCTCGCGGCGGGAACGTTATTTCAAACCCGCGCGGCACTCGCAAACTCCGCATAGGGGATCGCCTGCTCTGCTTTGGAAAGCTTGACACCATCAAGGCATTCATCCCGCAACGGAAGCGTCGCCGGGCGCGGAAGCTCGCCGAAAAAGTCATCCAGGAGGCTTTGGACGAGCAACCGCCTAATGAGGCTTGATCTTCGATGAGCGATAGGCCACTGGAAATCGGCGACATCCGCGTACCACTCGGAGAGCGGCGCGACGCCGAGCTTAGTGTGTCGGAGAGCTATAGCGGCTTTCCCGTCCTGGTCCCCATTACCGTTTGGCGGGCCAAAAAGAGCGGCCCGACGGTCTTTGTCACCGCAGCGGTGCACGGTGATGAACTGAATGGCACGGGAATCGTACGCGAACTCCTGCTCAATCCTCCTTTTGACTTGGTGACGGGCTCCTTGGTTCTTGTGCCAGTTGTGAACATGCTTGGACTCGAACGGCACCAGCGTTACCTTCCAGATCGAAGGGACTTGAACCGCTCGTTTCCCGGTGACACCAGCGGCAGCCTCGCACGACGCTTCGCCCATGCTTTTTTTGAAGCCGTGGTTAGGCAATGTGACTTTGGCATCGACCTCCACACTGCCGCCGTCCGCCGCACCAATTTCCCGAACGTTCGGGCCGACTTGAGCATCCCCGAAGTCAAGCGTCTGGCCTTGGCACTCGGAAGTGAGTTTGTCATTAAAGGACAAGGGCCGAAAGGATCGCTCCGTCGCTCAGCCTGCGCTGCGGGATGCCCCACGGTGATTCTCGAGGCCGGGGAGGTGTGGAAAATCGAACCAGTTGTGGTCGAGTTCGGCGTGCGCTGTATTCGTAATGTGCTCATCGAACTGGGCATGATAGAGGGTTCGAAAACCAAGCCGGCATATCAGCTCACCATCGCCAAAACAAAATGGATAAGGGCAGAATTCGGTGGCATTTTGCAATTTCATGTTTCGCCGGGTGATATTGTGGTGGTCGGGCAAGAAGTTGCCACCAACTCCGACCTTCACGGAAAGGAACTGAGGGTCATTCACTCTCCTGTTGAGGGCGTCGTGATTGGAATGACGACGCTTCCCGTCGTTACGCCCGGCGATGCCATATGCCATATCGCGATAATCAAAAGAGGGCTCAAGGCATTCAGGGATGCTCGCAATAATGTCAGTGTGCCCGACCTGCACGGACGCCTTCGCGACGATCTCTCTACGAGCATCGCCGTGACAAAACCTGGCGAGGAAATCGGGCCGGATGGCAATTGAGCATGGCGACAACACCAAAATGTACCGACCCAAGTGTGTCGTGAAGAAGCACCTTGCTGGAACAAATGAGAGTTGTGTCCCGGTCAGGGTCGTCTTGGCCTGTGCCTGCGGAATACGCCATCCGTGACAATCGTACAGGTTGGCGACAACGTATCCAACATGATAACGTCATCCGAGCGGAAACGGACGGATGGGGCGGATCGAAGAACGGTCAGCCGCGGGACCAGCGGCGGCCCAAGCGAAAACGGTAGCGTAGAGAGAAAACAGTGAATCTGATCGACCAAGCTTTCGACAAGGCGCGCCAAGTCCTACGGATGAACGTCACCGAGCGAGGCTTCAGCGCCTGCAGCACGGAACACGACGAGGACCCGGCCAGCAACTATCGGAGCGTCTGGGCCCGCGATTCGGCCATGACGCTCATGTGGTCACTCCCCCTGGGCGACAAAGAGTTTACACAGTGCGGCCTTCGATCACTGGAAACGATCCTGGGCGCGCAGACTCGCGATGGCCATCTCCCAAACTACGTTCAGATCGACACGGGACAACCCGAGTACGCGGGGGTTGGGAACATCGCCGGGATCGACGGAGCCATGTGGGTGATTATTGCCGCATGGAACTACGTCAAGGCAACCGGTGATATCGCATTCGGGAAGAAGCACTTCCCCGCCATCCACCGCACGATGAAATGGCTGCGGGCGCACGACTCCAACAATTGCGGCCTTTTGGAAATCCCCGAGGCGTCTGACTGGACGGACCTGTTTCCACGCTCGTACAACGTGCTCTACGATGAGGTTCTATGGTACCGAGCGAATGTGGATTTCGTCGAGCTTCGCCGCATCAACGGCCTTCCTTCCGATCGCTACATCAACCGGGCGGCCCGCATCCGCGAGATCATCAACGAGCAGTTCTGGCCGACGCCTGAGACGGTGCGGGATAATGTGGCGTCATTCGCCAGCACTCAGTTCAACCTCGGTCGGTCGCGCTACTTGATCGCACAGATCACCCCATTCGGCTTTAGTTGGCGATGCGACGTGTTTGCCAACATCATTGCAGCCCTCTACGGCGTCCTGGATATCGCGCGGTCCCGGCGCGTGTGGCAGTTCTTGCGACAGGTGGCCGTTGATCAACCTTACCCCATTCGAGTGCTCTACCCGGCGATCAACCCCGGGGCGCCTGACTGGCGAGACTATTTTCTCGTCAATCTCCAGAACCTCCCGGACCACTACCACAATGGCGGCATTTGGCCGTTCGTCGGCGGACTGTGGGTGCGGCTTCTGAAGCGGCTTGGTGAACATGCCGCGGCGGAGGAAGCGATCACCCGTCTGGCAGAATTGTGCCGCCAGGGCCTGACCAGGGAATGGGAGTTCACGGAATGGGCTCACGGCGCAACGGGACGAGCGATGGGCAAAGCTTATCAAGCCTGGAGTGCCGCTTCCTACATTGCCGCTTACATACGGTTGCAGGGCGGAACAACCGTGGATGTGCCCTCGGACTTGCCAGACGAAATCCGTCTACGAGAGGAATCGGACCTTCCGCCTGCAGTCACTGATAGCTCGGTGGACCTGGACCGAGGCGATGCAGAACGTTCAGCCACGAAGTCCGACGCGTCCACCTGCGAAGCTAAGGCTAACAATGTCCCTCCTCTGATGTGACCCTTCGCCGTGCAGACGCTCTGCCATTGGACACGGTGTGCCTATGAGTTCGTCAATGTCGGAACCTGTTCACCCGAATATTGTCGTCGGCGTCGGGGAGCTGCTCTGGGACATTGCCGGCGATGAACGGCATCCCGGTGGGGCGCCGGCGAACGTCGCCTTCCATGCGCAGCAACTGGGAGACCGTGGGCTGGTCTGCTCTCGTGTCGGGCGCGACCCACTGGGGGAGGAGTTGATCGCCTACTTGACGGCCAAAGCCCTCGAAACCGACGTGATCCAGGTGGACCCCGAGCACCGCACAGGCGTGGTGACCGTGGAAAAGGCGAGAGTCGACCAGCCCGGCTATCACATCCATGAGGATGTCGCCTGGGACTACATCGAGTTCAACGAACAGCTTCACGCGTTGATGTCCAAGGCGGCGGCGGTGTGTTTCGGCACGCTCGCCCAACGCGGCCCGAAGACTCGGGAGACCATCCACCATTGCCTGGCGGCCGCAGCCGACGCAGTGCTCGTGTACGACGTGAACCTCCGACCGCCCTGGTGCCGGCAAGAGTGGATCGAGCATTCGCTCCGGTGTTGCCACATCGCGAAGTTCAATGCAGACGAGGCCGAGGTGTTAGCCTCGATGCTTGGGCTGCGACTGACAACCCCGCGGGACTTCGCCTCTGCGCTGTGTGAACGATACGAGCTTGAGTTGGTCTGCGTGACGCGTGCGGCGGCCGGATGCTTGCTGGTGACCGCAACCGAGACCGTTGACGAGCGCGGTGTTCCTGTCCACGTGGTGGACGCTGTCGGAGCAGGAGACGCCTTTTCAGCAGGCTTAATCAACGGCTATCTTCTGCAGCGTCCGCTCGCGTTGATCGCCAGATTTGCAAACAGAGTCGGCGCGTTGGTGGCTCAGCACGCCGGAGCGATGCCCGTGCTGGGAGAAGAGCTGGCGGCACTGAAAGCCGAAGTGTATTCGTGACCTTCCCCACAAGAACGGATTCAGGTTGCGTGTTAAATTTCAAGTGAATGCGCTTGGTCACTGTTCTCCCAGGCTGGCTGTCGTGGTGGGCCTCCGTAGCCCATTTCACGGGGCGAGCGTCGAACCCCCCTCGGTGATATCACTCGCACTAGAGCATTTTAGGGTTGAGAATGCATGCTCCGTTGTAGCGTCGGCCCCCTGTGGCCGACGGGGATCACCCGTTTGTTCGCCCCCCACAAGGTCGAACGCTGACCGCTTGCTGACGCGCGCGGCTCTTCTATGAA
>CAZTAR010000050.1:0-16364 GCA_964611695.1 uncultured Planctomycetaceae bacterium
CGCAAAGACGCCTCGGAAAACCCGAAGACTCCCACTGGTGAGAAAGGCGGGCTACCACGCCACTGTTCAAAGCCGCGCGCGAGCAAGCGGTCAGCGTTCGACTTTGAAGGGTGCGGGCAAACCTGTTATCCCCGTCGGCTACGGGGGGGCAACGCTACCACGAAGCATTTATTCTCGACGCTTTACTGAAGCATGCATTCTCACTCAATCTGAAAAGGCTTAATGAATGGTGCGATGGCCGTTCGGTCGTCCATCCGGATTTGTGCCATCGGGACGCAATTGATTGAATCAATCAAAATTCACCCCGAATGCCCGGCAGACCCAACTCACCGCGGCACCCACCGCCAAAGCGTAGGTCGTCACGAATCCCATGATGCAAAGAGTGCCCATGACGCCCCGCTCCTTGAGCATGACAAGGATCGCGTTGACACACGGCGACAGAAACGTCAGCACCAACAGGCACACGACGACCTGCACACTTCCGAATGCTCCCGAATCGCTGAATTGCTTCAAGAGCGCGGCGCCCGACTCACGCCGGATCATAGTCATGATCACAACATCGATACTCTCCGAGGGGAGCCCGAGGACGCCGGTCATGACGGGTTCGCCTATCCGTTCGAGAAAGGCCAACGTGCCGACTTTATCCAGGACGAACAGGATAAAAGTCGCCACCAGGAACAGTGGTATTGCCTCTTTGGTGAACCACCAGATTCGCCAGAAAGTCGTCTTGATCAAACTCCGCAGCCGAGGCACCCGCATCGGAGGCAATTCCAGGATGAAGTCGGAACGGCCGCCCGGAAGAATCTTCTCCAGGATGGATCCGATCACGATGATTTGGGTGAGGATCATGCCGAAGACCGTCACCGAAGCCCAGATCGACAAACCTCCCAGCAGGACCAGCATCACCGCCAATAGGGGCGCACAAGGGAGCCCCAGAATCAGGAGAAATGTAGCGATGAAACGCTCTCGCTTGGTCTCCAGCATCCTGGTCGCCAGGATCGCCATGGTGATGCAACTGAAACCCAGGACCAGCGGGAGAATGCCCTTCCCGTTCAGGCCTATCTTGCGGAGTTGCTTGTCGAGCAGGATGGAGAGCCGCGGCAGATAGCCGCTGTCTTCGAGAATCCCGAACGCAAAGAAGAACGTGGTCAATACAGGCACCACCACGCCGAACGCGAGCGTCAGACCCACGCTCACCAGCCCGAATTCGCCGACGATGGCTTCGACGATGATCGGGTACGGCACCCAGGCCAGAAGTCTCTCAACGGTCGGCGTGATCCATTCACCGAATACCGTGCCCTCAAAAAAGCCGACCAAGGTCTGAGCACCGAAGTCCCCCACGAACAGATACATCAATAAAACAACCAACCCGGCGATCGGAATGCCCGTCAACGGACGACGCGACCATTCGCCGATCTTTTCCGAAAACGGGGTTCGCGCCGGCGGCGAAATCGTCTGCACTTCGGACACGATCTGATCCACCGCCCGCAGGCGGGCATCCAGCATCACTGCGGCGAGCGGGCGATTGAAGGAGGATTGGGCCGTGTCGGCCACCCGCGATACTTCCTTGGCGAGTTCCGCCCCACATTCGGCCTTGACGGCTTCCCTCATCTCTTGGTCGCCGGCCAGCAAGGCCACACCCACGGTCCTGTTGGATAAGTTCGAGCCCTTGAGCAGCTTGCTGATCAGCACCAGCGATGATTCGACCTTGGGAGGATAGGGCATCTCCAGGCGGGGCCGCGATGCCGAGGCGAGTATCCGCCGAAACCGATTGACCCCTTTGCCCTCCGTCGCCACCGTTTCGATCACCGGAATGCCGAGCAACGAAGAGAGTCGTTCGGTATCAATGCTGACGCCGCGCTGCCGGGCCTCGTTCATCATGTTGATGTCGAGAACCATGGGCCGGTCGAATTCTGCAAGCTGCATCGTCAGGAGCAGGCTTTTTCGCAGATTCTTCCCGTCCGCCACCTGCGCAATCAGACTCCCCCGTTCTTTCAGAAGAATCTCCCGGGAGATCCGTTCGTCCTCCGATTCGGGCAGCACCCCGTTGATTCCCGGCGTGTCGGTCACATGAAACTTCGTCCCGCCCTCGGAGAACGCACCACGCCCGATCGAGATCGACGTGCCGGGATGGTTCGACACCTTCACGTGCTTCCCGCACACCCGGTGGAACAGCGTCGTCTTGCCGACATTGACATTCCCAAGCAGAATGACCCTCTGGTTGGTGGGCTCGGTCTCTTCGGAGGCCGTGTTCGACAACGCCGGCGCACCTGCGGCCGCATCGGTCACGGCGTCGGACACTGGGGAAAGATCTTGCGCCGGCGGAGAATCGTGCGATGATGGAGAACCTTGGAAGGACGCCGGCTTGTCCACCTACAACTCCCTCCAGACATAAATGTCGGCGGCGACATCCTCCTCCAGGGCCAGCTCCGTCTGCTCGCACGAGATGACGTAAGACGGGGATTTTTGATGCACCTTCAGCATCGCGCCCGGCGCAAGGCCGAACGAGATCAGCTTGTGCAGACGTGGATGGTTCGGCGTGCTGATATAGGCCACCTTCGCCGTCTGGCCCGCGTCCAATCGCGTCAGCGGGATGACCACATTATCCACGACATCTCGCGCTTCTTGGCAGCACGCCCCCATCGGTATCGGCGCGCCGTGCGGACATTCCCGCGGATGGCCCAACAGCGTGCAGATGCTTTCGGTGACTTGTGGGGCCAGGATGTGCTCGAATTCACACGCCCCTTCTTCCGCTTGTTGGATTGGGATATTCAGGACGTCCACCAACAGCCGTTCGGCCAGCCGATGCCGCCGGATCACCAAGGCCGCCCGGGCCTTGCCATCCCGCGTGAGCAGCACCATCTCGCCTTCGTAGGCGATCAGGTTCTCCTTTTCCATGGTGGCCAACAGCGTCTGGTCGATCGAGACGTGGCATTGCGCTTTCAGCGATTCCAGGCGATGATCATCCTTCTCACCGGAGGTCCACAGCGCCTCAAGGACCTCATCCATTTCACGACCGTTCACACACGCACCCTCCGAGAGGATAGACCGCACCGAGCGATGGAGATTCCCACGTTCCCCCCATCCTCCGCCCGCGGCTGTGTTCTCGTTCTCAGCGTCCGACTTCAAAATACCGGGCATGTCGTTTCAATATCCCCCCGGCCTCGAAAAAGGCAACCTCATGGCTGAAACGATGGATGTCCTCCCTCAGTAAACCACCACGCCCCCCCTTCGGCAAGGCCTCCACAGCGCGACACCCGTAACCCGCCTCTGACACTCCAACAGCCCCAGTATTATACGAGTCCCAGCGTGGACTCTCCGGCCCGGCACGAAATACCCAACGCCCATCCCTCGGCCGCATTTCCAACAGCGAGCAAGGGCCGTGCCGGTAGTGGGTTCGGGTGTGATGGTGAACGAGACGTCGCCGTCGCCGGTGGCGAACGTGCCGGCGGTACCAGTGAGGTGTCGAAGGCCGTAGCCCATGATCCATGTTTGGCTGGACGGAAGGATAATGTCGCCTGGCGCCATGCTTTCAGGCATGGGTGCCCCACCCTTTGGTATGCAAAAGATGGGGCACTTGGCTTGGGCATCTATGCGTTCTTCTTTTCCTTCTTCTGCTTTCGTTTCTCCTTCGGGCTAAGCAGGGCTTTCTTCCGCTGTTCCTTTTTGCCTTTGTCTTTTTTTCCCTTATCACCCATTTCCGTTTCTCCTTGTTGAAACCGACATTGCCTACACGGCGTCGGCTCAGTCACGTCGCCCGGCGACGAGTCAGAGGAATGTCCCCGGAATCCAGGGGTAAGTCACCCCGCTATGAATGTCCGGGGCAGCTGTCGGCTTCGTGTGATTTGCACTCGGCGCCTGAATCGCTGATCTTTCCCGCCAGCCAGGCTTCCGCCACTGCACGCGTGTTGCCGGTGCAACCTCGGACTACCTTGATTCCGTGGCTTGCCAGAACGTTGACGGCGCCGCCGCCCATGTTCCCGGCCAACATCTGCGAGACTCCCATGCCGGCAAGCTGCGGCACGATACTGGACTTGCATCCGCAACCGGGCGGAGGCGTCAACGTATCTTCCGAGATGATCTTGTTGTCGTCGTCCACGGTGAAGATGGTGAAGTACTGGCAATGGCCGAAGTGGTCTTCGATTTCTTTCCCGTTCGACGGTAAGGCAATCTTCATATTCTCTCCTGCTTCCTGTGCGTCCACATTCTCCGTTCACGGAGTCTTCGGCTGGCATGGTACCGAGACAAGTCACCGCGATCAAACCGGCCGAAGGCGAAGAGCTATCAGCAGCCAGCCGGGTGTCGGGCGCCATGAAGTATTAGTCAGTATTTGAGGGAAAGGATGCGATGGCCCGGTTGCCCTACCACACCAGCGACCGAGCCATTTACTCTCAACCTTCTGCGTCGCGTTTTGTGGGTGCGTCCGGAAGATCGAAAGCGACCCCGATCGAAGAGGGCATGACCGGGTATTCGATCCGGCAGCGATACACATCGAATCGTTCAGCCTCCCAGCCGGCACGTTCGAAGACGTGGCGGGCCATCTCGGCATAGCGGGGGACGTCCGGCGTGTGTAGCGCTGTGGGCCCTTTCCCGAGGTAGACAACAGAGTGATGGACCGGAAGGCGATGGCGGTTGTGAATCAGACCCTCCCAGGGCATTTCACCGGTATGCTCCGCATGCACGAATACCGAAGGCTCAATCGGTCCATAGGTGTCCTCGTGCAGCAGCAGGTCGAGAATCGCGACTTCGACAGGTGTGCGTACTGCAACCGCGCTTCCTCCTTTGCGATCACCCTCAGTGCTGTAGCGTTGCACGGGTTTCCGTGTAAGGTGCCCCTCCATGCAAGTGACGGCCGCACATTTCCCTACGGTCGGGTGGCATGGGCAAACTTGTTTGCCCGTGAACATGCACGGGATGTCACACGGGTAAGCAAAGCTTACCCATGCCACCCGACCGCCGACTCGATAGGAAACATCCTCATGCTCATCCCGGAGGGTGAGCATGCTTTCTGCTTGACGCTCGGTACCCTGTCTTCACAAGCAAAACCCGGATAGGCATATCTTCTCGACATCGAGCCGCCGAATCACCTCGATCGACGCGAATCGACCTCGCTCCAACTCCGAAATCACCCGACGCTTGAAACACGTACTATAACGACGAATCAACCGCTCCTGCATCGCTGACACCTCCTAACTCCACCAACTACGGTGTCAACCTATGCCAGGACCGCACACTGGTCCCTTGGTCCCTCTGCCCTTTCCCCCCTCGACCTCTCGGCCCCTCCAGCAACAACTGCAGGCTGCTCTATCTATGTCGCAGTTTTCCTCAACAAGGGAACTCGTTATAACACGCACCCAGGAACTATGCGGAATATGCGGGCTCCAAAAGCCAACTCCCACCAAGGGCGATTCCCGCTGACCGCACGACCACTCTGCTCGGAGGACAACTCATGGACACAACTCGCCGGTATCCCTGGTTCGTCAAAGGCGATCTCGATGGCTTCTTCGGCCTGGCCGTAGACAATCTTGTCCAAGTGCTAGTCATTGTGGCGCTGTGCAGACACCTCTGTGGATTCACCGAGGAACTCATCTACACACGTCTATTGCCTGGCATCGCCGTCAGCCTGTTCATCGGCAACGTCTATTACGCCTGGCACGCCCGGCGCGTGGCCAAGCGATTCAACGACCCCACATGCACGGCGCTGCCCTACGGTATCAATACGCCGTCGGTCTTTGCATTCATCTTCTTCATCCTCGCCCCCGTGTACGGACGAACCGGCGACGCCAACCTTGCCTGGAAAATCGGCCTCCTCGCCTGCATCGGCAGCGGCATCATTGAGTTTCTCGCAGCGTTCATCGGAAGTTGGATTCGACGTGTCACGCCCCGGGCCGCCCTGCTGTCCGCCCTCGCGGCCATCGGCGTGATCTTCATCGCCAGCCCGTTCGCTTTTCAAATTTTCGAGCGACCGCTCGTCGCCATCATCCCGATGATTATCGTCCTGATAGGGTACTTCGCGAGGGTGCGGTTTCCCTGGGGACTGCCGAGCGGGTTCGTCGCGGTGCTCCTTGGAACGATTCTCGTGTGGACCATCCCGTTCATCCCTGGATTCGGGCCAACCATCATGAGCGTTGATGCCGTCAGGGGATCGACGGAGTGGGTGGGAATTCACCCACCAACAAACTGCTGGAGTGACATCGTTGCGTTCTTCAGCCAGGACGCCGCCATGCTCTGGTCGTTTCTCGCGGTGATCGTGCCCATGGGTTTGATTAACGCGGTGGGCTCGCTGCAAAACATCGAATCCGCCGAGGCCGCCGGCGACCGGTTCTCCACTGGGCCGTGCATGGCCGTCAACGGCATCGGCTCAATCGCTGCCGGGCTCTTTGGCAGTTGCTTTCCGACGACGATTTACATCGGCCACCCCGGATGGAAAGCGCTGGGGGCCCGCTGCGGATACTCGATCATTAACGCCCTGTTCTTCTCGATTATTTTCCTCTTCGGACTCGGTTCCATCGTCGACAAGATTATTCCCATCGAAGCCGGCATGGCCATTGTCCTCTGGATCGGTATCGTGATCACCGCGCAGAGCTATGAGGCCGTGCCGAAAAAGCACTATCCCGCCGTGGCGATCGCTTTCTTTCCCGCCGTCGCCATGATGGCGGTATTCCTAGTGCCGAACATCCTGCCAGGCATCGGCGCTGAACAGGGCATCCTCGCTCTATTCCACGAGCACGGACATCAACTCACTGAATTCCGGAGCGACGATTGGTGGCCGATCGGCGTGTACGCTCTCGCCGGGGCGAACAGTGGTTTCATCATTACCTGTATCATCATCTCAGCGATCAGCGCGTTTCTGATCGACCGCAAGTTCAAGGCCGCGGGTGTTTGGTGCATCATCGCCGCCGCGGTCACCTTGATCGGATTCCAACACGCCTTTCGCGTGGAGCCGGATGCCAACCCGCCGGAGTTGATCACGCTCGCGCCACAGGAACTGTTGGTCTGGCAGCGATCCGAAGCGATGTTCGAGGGGACCAGCTTCTACCTCGAAAAGACGGAAGGCGCGTTCTGGCACCGGGGCTATCGGATCGCCGCCGCGTACCTCGTCGCCGCCGGCCTCTTGTTTGTGATCCACGCCATGCGACGAAAGAGCCGCGCTTTCGAAGATATCCTCGTTGACGCCCATGCGGCCAATCCGGCATCAGAGGCCCCACAGCGTTCGCCGCCTTTGGCCGATCCGCCTAAGCCCCCGACAATGGCAAAGGACGACTCAAGTCCCACCCCACCAATCGGAAGCGAACCAAGCAGCCCGGCTGACGAGGCCACGACCTGACGTCGGACATTGGGGGCACGTTCGCTTCGGAAGTTCGGTCGAGTTCAATCGCGGGTGTTAATGCTCTTCTTGCAATCTGCTGGTTTCTGTCTGATTGGTCGCACCACAACGGCATCACCCTGGGCCGTGCAACGCCCCGCCGCTGTTCGCTCCTGGGAGAGGTTGATCAAGGCATTCGCCCCGAGCTTGCCGGCTGAGGTCTTCAGGGCGGATGTCGCCTCGCCGGGAGAGCGGAGCCCATCCACGAAGACAGCCTCAATCTGCCGGACGACCTCGTAGCCCGCGACAGCGCCGGTGGAACTGGTTGAGATGATCTTCTCGGCGGCAAGGCGATCGGCCTCGATCTCCGTCTCGCTTCTGCCGGCATACTTTTGGAGTTTTGGGTTGAGTTGCGGAGCGCGACGACGGCGGACGAGTCGTAGAGTGCCACGATAGAGCCGCAGGGAAACCTCGAGCAGCGCGATGATGACCACGGCGTAAATGAGGAGCGTCCGATTATCCTGTAGCCATAGGGTCAGGTCGTCCATAGGAAAGATTGTACCAGTTTTCGGGCGGTCGGGATGCAACCTAGAATTGGATACACGGCTGCGTGTCGCGATCTTCCGCCAACCTTACCCAAGAGGGGCCCATATCGACCAGGAATGAAGATCGCCACGCCGATAAGGTCGAGACTGTTTCGCTGTCGGTGCTCGTTCGCGACGTTTTCGCAGACCCCGGCGTAGCACTGTTTGATTCAGGGATTCGACGCGCGTATCAATAAGTAAGTTCGGCGGGATAGAGGCGTCCGCACCAGAAGGCAGGCACTCCGACCTCTCGAACACGCTCGCGGTCGGCCGCATCCGCTGATGGTCCAGGGAAGACGGGAAGGCGGCCCGAGACGAGCCTAATTGTGACCCCCCGCAAGGTCGGACACATTGTCCGACCCTTTATGCCCCGCTGCGACCGAGCCCCCACTCGGTTGCAACTGGATGGCGCTGCGTCGAAGACAACCACTCGGCGCAGCGTCGTCTTTTTTTGCCGGAATCCAGGATGCGCCGAAGCGTCGGCCCCCCGTGGCCGACGAGGAATCTCGAACACCCCCCGGCGCTGAGGAACCCACCCACTCCACGACGGGTAACTCACGGCAACTCCAACGCCATGATGATCTTGCGATCCCGCAAATAGAGCCGCCGACCCACGAGCGTCGGGATGGTCCACGCCTCTCTGTCGAGCAACTTCACTTTCGCGTGCAGTGTGAACGCTTCAGGTGTCGCAGTCGCCAGTGTTAGATGGCCGTCCTCGTCGAGCATAATTAGTTTGTCATCCGCAAGGACAACGCCGGCCTCGGACAAACCTCGGACTTGCCATGCGATGTGGCCATTCGTTAGGTCAATTGCCGTGAACGGGGCGGGACCGAAATCTCCACAAGATGCGTAGAGATGGTGACCGATGCGAATCGCGTTGCGGTGGCTGATCCGCATCTTTCGTGATGCCCAACGCTCTCGGACCTTCGTGCCGCCGTCGCCGCGATTCAACTCCAGGGCTCGACTGCCGCCTTGGCCCTCCGACGAAATGAAGAGCTGATTCCCCTCGCACCA
The DNA here is from genome assembly GCA_964611695.1 of uncultured Planctomycetaceae bacterium. Classification (GTDB taxonomy): domain Bacteria; phylum Planctomycetota; class Phycisphaerae; order UBA1845; family UTPLA1; genus CAZTAR01. The sequence continues at coordinate 8,905 of CAZTAR010000050.1, forward strand.
GATAGGATTGCTGACGTTGTTCCGCCATTGGTTGGCGTGCGGATATTGCCACAGCAAGCGGCCATCGTCCGGATCGAGACCGACGACCTCCGTCGCCATGAAGCACACAAGTTGCGTCTGGCCATCCACATCAATCAGCACAGGAGACGCGAAGCTATTCTCGAAGTCGTGCCCCTTCCACACGACGGTCCCTCGCGATTGGTCGAACGCGACGATGCTCCCGCCTTTGCCCCCCGTGAACGCAATCACGGCGTTTTTGTATGCGATAGGACTGCACGCGTACCCCCACGTCCGTCGGCTCCCGTCGAAATTCTTGAGCAGTTCCACCGACCACTGCACGGTGCCCGTCCGCATATCGAGACAGTGCATCGTCCCGTTGAAGCCAATGGTAAACAGCCGACCGCCGACGGCCAACGGTGTCGAGCGAGGTCCGATGCCATACTTCCGCGGATGGTCGCCGGCATCGATGCTTGCCGCGGAGCGATGTTCCCAGACGGTTTTACCCGTATCCGGCGCGAGGGCGATGACGACTTCCTCCTCGCCAGTGCGGTACATGGTATAGAGGCGACCATCCGCAACGATGACGGAGGAATACCCATCGCCCAGCGGGCGCTTCCACAGTTGCTTCGGTCCGTTCTCTGGCCACGTGGATGCCAGGGTTGGAGCATCAGCATGAAAGTCTCGACTCGGCCCACCCCACTGCGGCCACTGACTGTGAGCGACGGCGGTCAGACCGAGCACGACTATGATCGACAACACGACCGGGAAAGGTGTCGGGAAGAGTGCGAGGCATGCACTGGGAGATTTTCGAATAATCGATCGCATGGTTCGACCCCCGCGCATCGTTGGTGGGCATGGACTTACGGTGGTAACCCAAGATACGCCGAATGGGCACGATAGCCAAATAGGAAAGACGACGCTGCATCATCTGCACCGTCGTCTTCCATCGTCTGTCTACAATGTCACAAAGCGCGGCGAATGCATGCGAATCGCCCGGCTTCTTGGTGGTTACTCGCTGGCAGCGGCTTTAGTACTCTCCGGCTTCCAGGTGCGTTTCATCGGTTTGACGATGAGGCCCATGCGGATGGCCTTGGCAGAGACCTTGATGCGGCAGATCTTGCCGTCGATCACGGCGCGGACACGCTGGATGTTGGGCTTGAACTTGCGCTTGGTGATGCCGGTGACCTTGGTACCGACCCCGCCGAGGTACTTGGCCTTTCCACGGTGCGTGTAGGACCGGCCGGATGTCGTCTTCTTTCCCAAAAAGTGGCAAACGCGTGGCATATCACACCTCTGTAGCTCGGGTGGTAATCTTCTATCACGGAATCCAGAATCCACCAAGTATAGCAGCCATCAAGCGGAACGCAAGGGGGAGCGGTCCGCGTTCTCCGAGGCTTCGCCCTCACTATTGACGATAGAGTTTGTTAGCATTGAGAGTGCATGCTTCGCTGTAGCGTCGCCCCCCCTGGCCGACGGGGGTAACCGGTATGCTGCCACCCCACAAGGTCGAGCGCTGACCGCTCCCTCACGGTCGTGGCTCTGATCTTGTCCGATATATGTGCATGATGGCCCTGGCGAAGAGGTTCCGATAATCTTGGGCGATTGAGCCACTGATTCGGCCGGGTCAGAGGCAATCCGCCCCGCTTCCCGGCGTTTGGCTGAGTGAGGATCCATGGACGACAAGACGCTGTCGGAGGCAATCAGGGGGGCTCAAGATGGCGACCCGGCGTCTTACGAGAGGATTGTCGCGCGATATGGCGGCCGCGTCTTTGGTTTTCTCCTGCGAATGACCGGTTCGCGGCACGATGCTGAGGACCTGCTCCAGGAGGTCTTTGTCCGATTGGTCCGGACCCTCGGGGCCTATCAACACGAGGATCGATTCGAGGCCTGGCTGTTCCGCATCGCCGCGAATCTAGCTCGAGATCGTGCTCGCCGGGAAAAACGCGCCCCCAAGCAGGTCGGACAGGGGTTTTCGGAGGATGCGTCCGGCGCGGAGGTGCTGGACAAGGCCGAGGGACCGGTCGAGCCGGCGGATGCGGCGATGGTCCGCGATGAAGAGATTGACGCTCTGGGTGAGGCACTGACAAAGCTCACCGATTCGGAAAGAGAGACGATCATGTTGCGGCACTTCTCGGAGATGTCCTTCAAGGAGATCGCCGAGGCGACCGGCGTACCGTTGGGCACTGCCTTGGCCCGGTCGCATCGCGGTTTGGCGCATTTGCGGAAGATGCTCGGAGAATGACATGAGTGAGTTCGATCCAAAACTCAAGCAGGAAATCGAGGCGGGCGAGCGTTGGCTTGCCGGTTTCGCGACGCCGGGTCCGTCACCCGAAGCGATGGCGCGGGTGCGTCTGGGTGTTCACCGGGAGTTGCGACGGACCGCGCAACGTGTCGGGCGATGGCAGACCTGGCATGGCGTGTTGGCGGCGGCCGCGTCGATTGCGTTGGCAGTAACCGTTGGGTGGTATTCGGCGGCACTGTACGAGACAAGCGCGTATCTGGCGGGCGCCGACGAGGTTTTGGCGGAGTGGACGGACCAGACGGCGGAAGAAGTGATTCGGTTCGCCAGCCTGGACGAAGGATTGTCGGCGTTGGAGAGCTGGTCCGACTCACAAGATTGGTCGATCGACGATGCCGCGATGTATGAGGCTCTGGACGAAGTGTTGGAAGACACCGGCGACGGCGTTGATATCGAAGGGTCTGGCGCGAGGCTAGCTCCGTCGAGTGAGCTCAACGTGATCGAGGAACTGTCATGAAAACGTGCCGCATGAAAAGGTTCCGTCTCAAAATGTGCTTCTCCCACGCGGTGGTGTTGGGCACGCTGTCGTTTGTGCTTTCACTCTCGTGGCGTCCCGGTACTGCGATGGCCGAAACCGATGTGTCGCCTGGGTGCTCTGCCTGTGTTTGCGGCGACGAGATGCCGGCGCCACCCTATTGTCACAGACTGCTCATGGATGAAGCCGAGGACGTCCCAATCTCTGTGTGCTTGTTTCAATCTCAGCCGCCGGACGAAGAAGAACGAGGAGACGGCGTTCGCGGACGGCATCGGGATCATCGGTTTGGAGGTCGCGGTGAGGGAGAGCCCGGCCAACGGCGTGGCGGACGGATGGGGCGAAGCCGAGGACCGAACTCTCGCGAGCAGTACATGACCGAGCCTGAGATGCTCGATCCCGAGATGATCGAACTTGTCATGGGCGTGTTGAAGGAGAAGATGCCGGAATGGCACGAACGGCTGGAGCGGTTCAAGGATCGCAAGCCAAAGCGTTTTGAGAAGGAAATCCAGAGGATTTTCCCGCTTGTGCAACACTATGTGGAGCTGCGCGACGAGGGTGAAACGGCGCTCGCCGACACGATCATCGAGGAGTTCAAGATCAACGAGGCACTGCGGGGCCAGTGTCGCAAGTACCATAAGGCCGAAGGCGATCCGAAGCAGCAGGCGGAGTGTGAGAAGCGTGTCCGGAAGCTCGTCCACAGGCAGTTTGAGATTCGGTTCATGCGTCATGAGGCACGGCTCAAGGAATTTGCCGAGCGTATCGAGAAGCAGCGGAAACAACTGGCCCAGGAACGAAAGCGGTTTGAAGAAGAGAGAACTCGCATTGATGAGCTAGTGACAACACGTGTCGATGAGATCAAAGAGGGCAAGCTGCATGAAGGTGGCAGGGGTCGAGGTCGGGGGCCCTGTCCACGCGACGAAATGCGTGATCGCCAGGGACGCCGGCCGCGTGGTCCTGATGGCCTCGGGCCGCCGCCGGATCGAGAAGATCATGACGGCCCACCGCCGCATCGTCGAAAAGGCAGAGCCCAGGAAGAGGAACAAAGCCTGTCCCGGAAAGAGCCCGCCGCCACAAGAGATTGAACAAGAAGCTCCTGATCGAGATGACTAGAGACTTTTAGGTATGAGATGGCATCCTCTGTGGCGGAGATCAGAGCCGCGCGCGTCAGCAAGCGGTCAGCGTTCGACCTTGTGGGGGGGCGAACAAACGGGTGATCTCCGTCGGCCCCACCGGTAATGGTTCACTTTGATCTGAGGGCGCCACTTGCAGCTTGCTGCCAGTGCCGACACGAACGATCAAGTTGCCCGTGGCACCCAAACTGTACCAGTACTCACTCAGTCAACATATCGACGAATACGTGAATGTCGTCGCCATTGGCAACGGCATCTTCATTGACATCGCACGCGCAGCGGAGGTAGTAGGACGCCCCCTCCGGATCGAGCAGCGTTTCCGTAAAGAGCGCGAGGTCGGCCATGGTAACCTGGAGATCCCCGGTCGTATCACCCGGCACAGCGATTGCAGCGACGCAATCATCGAACACAGCGGATCGACCACCTGTCGTTAGCATGCCCCCCTTGATGTACGGGCCGAACTCAATCGGGTCCATGTCTGTTGCATAAAACAGCCGGTTGTCATCGCCATCGATGAATACCTCGAGGAACAGGTAGTCCTGAGGAACGAAGGGGACAAGTCGACCTCTGAGTTGGTAGGTGTGCGAAATAAAGAAGTTGTGGCCCCCGGCGTTGTGCGTGCTGAGAACGGTCTGACTCGCGGCCGAGTCCGACCTGACGAGGTTGATGGTCCCGGTCTGTGGATCGAGGTTGAGCATGTAGCCCACGAAGACATCGTCTGACTGCGTGGCCATGATGTTTGCCGCACCTGTTGTGCCGTCCGATTCGATTCTGATATCGGCCCTGATGGAGAACAGCCCCGCAACGGACTCGCTGGGAAAACCATTGGTTGTGGTGATGCCGAGGGGGTAAGTGCTGTTGGGATTCAATCGCAAGGCATGGTCGCCGGCCGTCGAGAAAATCCGGCAGTTGGGTTCATAGGTGTTTCCGTAGGTCTTCTCCCAGTCCGCCAATCCTGCGTCGCCAGTGCCGTCGATCGTGTCGCCGATATTTTCCGCCTGCCACGTCTCGACAAAGATGGCCGCCTGCGTGGTTTGACCGCCGCCGGCAATGAGCACGGCGCTGAGCGAACACATGAGGAACGCGTGGTGAATCGCTGACATACTTTGCCCTCCGGATCGATGTAGGGATACTGCCATTCAATACTCTACTGTTTATGCTCAATCGAATGCAAGCGTTGGTACCCGTCGAACCCTCGTGTCAGTCGTCAGAGGCCCTCGTTATTTAACGTCCGACACGGGGTTCGGACGCAACCTGCGCGCGAGGCAATTCTTGCGATTGCACTGACACTGCGGCGAATCCTGGTGGGCGCGAACCTGGTAGCCAATCGGGCAGCGAACTATAATCCGCGATTGCACAGCGCTCTGAGGTTTGCGCATTGCTCCGAGATTGGTGCATCGCTCTGACGTTTGCGGATCGCTCCGACGATCAGGCTGGAAAGGGAAATTCATGCTCGCTGAAATATTACGCCGGCGCATTACTCCTTCACCTGCGATGATTCGCCTCATCGCGGGGACGGCCACGCTGTCTTTCTTGTACACAGTGAACACGACGGTCGCGAAGCCGATCGAAGTCGAGTCCCCGAATCGCATCTTGAAGGTCATCTTCGATTTACAGGACGGCGCGCCAACATACGCGATCACACGGTTTGGACGCACAGTGATTGCGCCTTCGCGGCTTGGCTTCGAATTGACGGGCGGGCAATCGCTGGAACGCGGTTTCGTCGTGGACTCGGTGGGTCGGACGACCGTGGGCAAGACGTGGACGCAGGTTTGGGGCGAGCAAGCGCGAATTCGAGACAATCACAACGAACTTCGCGTCGCGCTGAAGACTGCGATAAAAGCTGAAGAGAGTGGAGCGGAGAAACCCCCGCGCCGACTGAACATCATCTTCCGCGTCTTCGATGACGGCGTGGGCTTTCGCTACGGAATCCCGGCTCAGTCAGAGTTGAAAGAAATCGAGATTGCGGACGAGCTGACGCAATTTGTGATGACAGAGGATCATCGCGCCTGGTGGATTCCGGCCTACGCCGGCAACCGGTACGAACATCGCTACACCGACTCACCGATGAGCAAGACAGAGAAGGTGCATACGCCGATTACCTTCGAGACGAAGGACGGATTGTACCTGAGTATTCATGAGGCGGCGTTGACGGACTATGCCAGCATGGTTCTTTGGCGCAAGGGTGGGAACACCTTCGACGTGGACCTGGTCGCCTGGTCGGACGGCATTCAGGTTCGCCGGAATACGCCGATGCAAAGCCCGTGGCGCACCATTCAGATTGCCGACACGCCGGGCGGATTGATTGACAACTACCTGATTCTCAACCTCAACGAGCCGAACAAGCTTCCGGATGTGTCGTGGATCAAGCCTGGCAAGTACGTGGGGATTTGGTGGGAGATGCACTTGGGCCTCTCGACCTGGGGCTCGGGCGATCGCCATGGCGCAACGACGGAGAACACTCAACGCTATATCAACTTCGCCGCGAAGCATGGATTCGATGGGGTATTGGTCGAGGGTTGGAACATCGGTTGGGACGGGGATTGGGCCCAGAACGGTGAGCAGTTCAACTTCACCAAGCCGTACCCGGATTATGACCTTGAATCGCTCGCCAAGTATGCGCGGAACCGTGGTGTGTATCTGATCGGCCACCACGAGACCGGTGCGGCCGTGGAGAACTACGAGCGCCAGTTGGAGGATGCTTACGCACTGTGTGAGCGGTTGGGAATCCGCGCGGTCAAAAGTGGTTATGTCGGGTGGGGCCGGAATATCAAGCGGACTGATGAGAAAGGCAACACCCAGCTGGAGACGCACCACGGCCAGTACATGGTTCGTCACTACCGCAAGGTCCTCGAAACGGCCGCCCGACATCACGTGATGCTGAATGCGCATGAGCCGATTAAGCCGACGGGCATCCGGCGAACGTATCCGAATATGTTGGCACGCGAGGGCGCGTGCGGGCAGGAGTTCAACGCCTGGGGTGGGGACAACCGAAACCACCCAGACCACACGACGATTCTTCCTTTCACACGTCTGCTTGCTGGCCCGATGGATTTCACGCCGGGGATTTTTGATTTGCTGTTCGAGGGGCACCAGGGAGACAACCGTGTCAGCACGACCTTGGCGAAGCAGTTGGCGCTGTATGTCGTTCTCTACAGCCCTTTGCAGATGGCGGCCGACCTTCCGAAAAACTACGAAGCCAAACCGAAGCCGTTCCAGTTCATTAAAGATGTCCCGACCGACTGGGAGGAGACCGAGGTTCTTCACGCCCGCATCGGTGATTATGTCACGATTGTACGCAAAGACCGGCACAGCGACGATTGGTATCTCGGCAGCATCACGGATGAGAATGGGCGCGTGCTGACGGCCGACCTGAGTTTCCTTCCGCCGGATCGAGAATACATCGCGGAGATCTACCGCGACGGAGACGATGCTGATTGGGAAACAAATCCCTACGCGATCAAAATAGAACAAACCCCTGTGAACTCTTCAACAAAGCTCCCACTCAGGCTGGCGCCGGGCGGCGGAACCGCCATTCGGATTCGGGCGAAGGCAA
>CAZTAR010000051.1:0-16019 GCA_964611695.1 uncultured Planctomycetaceae bacterium
TGCGGAACCTGACCAATTACGGGGCCTTCGTCGAGATCGAGGATGGGATCGACGGTTTATTGCACGTATCGGACATGAGCTGGACCAAGAAGGTCAGCCATCCTTCCGAGATGATCAAGAAGAGCGACGAGATCAAATGTGTTGTCCTGTCGGTCGACCAGGAGAAGCAGCGGATCGCCTTGGGTCTGAAGCAACTGACAGAGGACCCTTGGCTGCGTGCGGTGCCGGACCGGTACATCCCAGGCATGATCGTCCAGGGCAAGGTGACCAAGATCACCAACTTCGGTGTCTTCATCGAGTTGGAGCAGGATCTCGAAGGGCTTTTGCATGTTTCGGAGTTGACCGACCGTCGCGTCGACGATCCGCATGAGGAGGTCGAGATCGGCCAGGAGATCGAGGTCAAAATCCTGCGAGTTGACACGGCCGAGCGGAAGATCGGGCTCTCGAAGAAGCGAGCCGATTGGGCTTCTGACGGTTCCCGGGACGACTCCGGCGACTCCAAGGGAGGCGCTCCCAAGATGCGGCGCGGTGGTCTTCACGGCAGCACGGGCGAGGAAACGACGGACATCATCAGTCCGACCGCTTTGCTCAGTAATGCTCCGACGACCAAGACCGACGCTGCGAGTGAACAGGCCGAGAAGCCTGATGCGCCAGAGGAGCCGGTTGCCGCGGCTGAGGAGGCGGCCGTGGATACCCCTGCGGACACGCCTGACGGCGCCGCCGGTTCGGAACCCTCGGAGCAGACTGAAACAGATAACCCCCCGTCCTAGAATGTCGATGATCGCGTAATGGAGATGGGCGGTTTTTTCGATCCGGTATCGCACCGGAATCGAGATTGTGGGTTTTCAGGCAACCCATGCTGCTCCCCAGGCCGATCATATCTATGGGTTCGCGCTGTTCGTGCGCTGGCGGTGAGTGAGCGCGCCATCGACCAGCGAACTCACCACCAACAGGGAGGGTGTACACCATCGCAGTAGAGCCCGGGCTACAACAGTATCTCAAGCAGATCAATGAATCCGCGCTTTTGACGGCGGATGAGGAAAAGGAACTTGCGCGCGCGATCGCCCAAGGCAGCAATGCCGTTCGCCGTTTCGCACAGGGTGAAATCACCTTGGCCGAGCGGGAAGCGTCCGAGGAACAGGCCAATTTAGCGCGCGAGCGCATGATTCGTTCCAATCTGCGGCTCGTTGTCAAGATCGCAAAGTCCTTCGTCAGTCGCGGGATGCCGCTTTCCGACCTGATCGAGGAGGGCAATCTCGGTCTCCTCCGGGCGGTCGAGGGTTTCGACCCGGATATGGGCGCCCGATTCAGCACGTATGCCGGTTGGTGGATCAAGCAGGCGATCAAGCGCGCGATGATCAATGCGGTCCAACCCGTGCATATCCCGGCTTATATGGTCGAAATGATCGGCCAGTGGAAGAAGGTGCATAGTCAACTCCAGGAGGAGTCGGGCCACGCGCCGACGATTCAGGAAATCGCCGAGCGCATGGAACTTCCCGAACGGAAGGTTCGCATCATCAAGCGTGCGGTCAGGGCGTTCAGCGCGCCACCTCAGTCAGATGCCCATGAGTCGGGCCTCTCGCTCTCCGATTTGCTGGCTGACGAAAAGACCCTGCCGCCTGACAAGGCCGTCTTCAATGAAGCGGAATCCGAGATGATCCAGACGATGCTGGAGAATCTGGATGATCGTGAGGCCACCATCCTCCGATTGCGGTACGGCCTCGGCGGCGACGAAGAAGATCCGATGACGCTGAAGGCCATCGGCGCAAAGATCGGTCTCACCCGTGAACGCGTCCGCCAACTCGAGGGCGAAGCTCTGCGCAAGCTCGAAAAGACGCTGGCGGAATACCACTGATAGGATCGCGGGCCTCGGTCCCGGTCTTGGCGCCCGCATACCTCCCCATCCCATCCAAATTCATTGACAGTGGCACGTCGCGTTGTTAGAAACCCTCGTGGGCAAAGGTGTCTCGATGGAGGCATGTTGTGACTGACCTTGAGGGCGGCATGGTAACTCGTACGGGTGTGGGCGTCCGGCGCGCCGTCGACGGATTCGGCGAGTTCTGGATATTCGCCTGGCGGACGTTGACCTGGATGATCACGGGGGCCTTCCGGCGGCAGAACTGGCGGCTGTTGATGCCCCAATTGCTCGAGGTCGGCTACCGTTCACTTCCCGTCATCCTCATCACCGGCGCGTTTGTCGGCATGGTGCTCGCCGTTCAGGCAATCGAGCAATTCCGGGCTGTCGGCATGGAAGAGCGGATGGGGGCGGTGGTGAACCTGTCGGTTGTTCGAGAGCTGGGGCCCGTTCTTGCGGGGATCATGCTCGCGGGCCGGATCGGCGGCGCTCTGACCGCGGAACTCGGCACGATGAAAGTGACCGAGCAGATCGACGCCTTGCGAAGCATGGGGGTTGATCCCATCCGCTACCTGGTCGTGCCCCGGGTGTTGGCCTGCTTTCTGCTGACGCCGTTTCTCACGCTGTACGCCGACTTGACCGGCTCACTCGGCGGTTGGTTTGTTTCGGTCGTTCAGGGCGGCGTCGACAGTGGGCCGTATTGGGACTACACGCGGCAGGCCGTCGAGAATTTCGACTTGTTCAGCGGTGTCCTCAAGAGCTTCTTCTTCGGGGCGGCACTGGGGCTCATTAGTTGCTTCAAGGGATTCTACTGCCGAGCCGGCGCCGAGGGTGTCGGCCGGGCTTGCACGGAGGCCTTTGTCGCTTCTTTCATCGCCATCCTCGTCCTCGACTATGTCCTGGCTGTAATCCTCCAGGCCGTCAGTGTCGGCTTGTGGGGCTTCCGGTCGTTTTTGTAGTGTGTCATCGTGAACGACTTCGCACCTCAAGAAATCGCGATCATCAGGCTGACCAACGTCAGCAAGCGCTTTGGCGCGTTGACCGTGCTCGATTGTGTCAACCTCGCCCTCGAACGCGGCAAGACAACCGTTGTCATCGGCGAGTCCGGGACGGGCAAAAGCGTCCTGCTGAAGCACATGATCGTGCTCATGCGGCCTGACAGCGGCGAAGTTTATTTCCGGGCGAAACGGATCGATACGCGCGGCGAGCGGGAACTCGTGCCGGTGCGTCGATGCTTTGGGTTGCTCTTTCAGATGGGGGCTTTGTTCGATTCGATGACGGTCGCGGAGAATATCGGTTTTCCGCTGACGGAACATGCCGACGATCCACCGGAGACGATCGACGCCGTGGTCGCCGAGAAGTTGAAACTGGTCGGGCTCGATGGGCTGCAATCGCGACGGCCCGGCGAATTGTCCGGCGGTCAGAAGAAGCGAGTTGCGCTTGCCCGGGCGATTGCCCTCGATCCTGAAGTCGTCCTGTATGACGAGCCGACCACAGGTCTTGACCCGGTCAGGGCGGACGTGATTAACGAACTCATCCTCAAGCTCAAGCGGGAACTCCAGGTGACCAGCGTGGTCGTCACGCACGACATGACCAGTGCCTTCAAAGTCGCCGACCGGATTGTGATGTTACACAAAGGCAAGATTATTGCGGACGGGACCCCCGATTGGTTCCGGACGTGTAGCGATGCGAGGGTCAGACGATTTGTCGACGGCAAGGCCAACCCGGACGATCTGGCCGCCCTCGATCTGAACGCCGGTGCAGAAAAGTAGAGGAACAGATGGAAGTGACGCGTCAAAATACCATCGTGGGGCTGTTCACGCTGACAGGCGTGGCGGTGCTTCTCTTCTTAGTCTTCATCTTCGGCGGCGGGCGAGCGCTCTTTACGAAAACGTATGAAATCCGCGTACACTTTGCACAGGGGGTGGTCGGCGTCGAGGCGGGACAGGGCATCACACTCTACGGGAAGCGGATCGGCGAAACCAAAAGCGTCGAGTTCTGGACCGACCCGACGACAGGCCAAGAATCCACGGAGAACGGCGTCGTCGTCATCATGGCGATCAGGGCGGAGCACGACATTCCGAGATCATCGGAAGTCGTCGTCGCATCGAGCATCATGGGCTTCGGTCGGCCGGCAATTCGTCTGAAAGTCGATGATCGCGCATTTGACCCCGAGGTTTTGCCGCACGACGGCACGGGCGAAATCAAAGGCTCCATGGTCAAGATGCTGGATCAGGTTTTGCCGCCCCACCTCCAGAATACCCTGTCCGAAGCCACGGAGAGTTTGCGAGATCTCGCCAGGGCCCTGACGCCGGTGGCGTCGAACCTCGCACGACTTCTCGAATCACGCGATCTTGACAAGGTCGACCTGGAAGAGCTGACCGCCAACTTGGATACCGTCATCCAGCGTTTCGATACCACGCTGAAAAACATCAACACCCTGATCGGGGACGAAACGAACATCGCCAACTTCAACGCGATCCTCGCCAATGCCAAGACCATGTCTGACTCGGGAATTGTCGCGATGAACAACCTCGCCGAGTTGAGCCAAGACGGCAGCAAGACGATGAAGGAGACTGAGAAGCTGATGCGAAAGCTCACCGCGAGCGCGGACGATCTCTCCATTGTGTTGAAGCGAATGGATCAGACCCTTGCCCTGGTGAACGAAGGTGAGGGGACGGCCGGCCTGTTGCTTCGGGACAATCGTTTGTACGAAGAACTCGTGCTCTCCGCGAAGCGCCTGACCAAGGCGCTCGACGATGTTCGAGAGATCGCGGACATGATGAAACGGGGACAGGTGCAGATCAAGTTGCGGTGACGCAGGAACGATTGCCCTGGATTGCCCCGCGCGCGAACCCAGCGAGAGCATCGCGGAGCAATTAGAAGAACTACCGCCACGATCGCGTTCAATCACCTCTCAGAAGCCGACAGACTCCGAATACAGAAAATTTTCTCCGCCTCGGTCCCCGTGTCGGTCGTTGAATAATGAATAACAGCCGCCCACCGGATCGGCCGATGCGGGGATGCGCGCTTGAAGTCAGCGCCACCCCCTCAGGGCCGACAGCGACATCGGCCGGTTCAACCTCTGGATGCCCCTGACAATACCCCTAGGTTGTTAGGGAATTCCAACTCAGGCTTTGGGAGTCTGTCATGTTCACTATGTCGCATAAGTCATTATGGTTGACCGTGATCGCCGGGCTCTGTCTCTCCATGCCCGGTTTGGCCTATGGGCAGCGTTTCTTGAAGCCAACCACCAAGCCGCCAACACGCGCCCACGCATCGCGTGATTCTGCCAAACCACTCAAGACAAACAACGAAGCGCCTCGCGCGCAGGTCGGACGCCTGGAGATGGCCCACAAGGATCTCGGCCACGCTTCGCATCCACCCAATCCCGTGGCATGGCAGGTGGCGCTTGATCAAAGCGGTTTTTCGCCGGGCCTCGTCGATGGGCTATTGGGGCCGAAGACACGTCTTGCGCTGCGGGCGTTTCAGGCGCACGTCGGGCTCGAAGTCACCGGTATGGCGGATGACGCGACGCGACGCGCGCTGAGACTTGATGCGCGATCGGCACTGTGCCGGATTGTGTTAAGTGACACTGACGTGGCACTCATCGGGCCGTGGCCGAAGAGTTGGCATGACAAGGCGAAAGCGAAGTCCCTCGGATACGAATCGCTCGCGGCGCTCGCGGCCGAACGGGGACATTGCAGCCTGCGCCTTCTGGCGAAGCTGAATCCCGGCAAGAATTTTGGCGCATTAAAGCCGGGCGATTCACTCATTGTTCCGAATGCCGCAAGGACGGAGACGGCCGTTCGGGCCGCGAGTATCGAGGTGGATTTCGGGCGGAAGGTTGTGTGGGTGCTGGACGGTGAAGGCCAGGTGGTTTCGCTTTTCCACTGTTCAATTGCGGCCGACCCCGGCAATCTGCCTGCGGGACCCTGCCGCGTGGCAACGATCGCGATGGATCCGGCGTATGTATTCGATCCGGCGAAGTGGCCGGAAGTCAAGAACGTGGATCGGCGGTTGGTGATTCCGCCGGGGCCGAGGAATCCGGTGGGGCTTTGCTGGATCGGCTTGAGTCTCAAGGGTTTTGGCATCCACGGCACGCCGGCGCCGGAGTTGATCGGCAAGACCGGTTCGCACGGCTGCATCCGCCTGACAAACTGGGACGCCCTGCGGCTCGCGGAGATGGTCCGCGTGGGAACGCCGGTGCGGTTTGTGGGCTGTCCGACGAAGTGATAATCAATAAACACTGGCAGCGAGCTGCCGGTGGCACCCGATCGGAGCAACCACAGGCGGGACGCCTGTGCCACAGTTCGATTGTTGTCCGCGACTGCTCAAATCCTCGCGATGCAATTCCCTTGGTCCTTGGATCCCTCAGTTCCTGGATCCCTCAGCTCCTGGATCCCTCAGTCCCTTGGCCCCTTGATCCCTAGGTCCCCAGACCCCTCGGCCCCTTCATCAATCGTGATCGGTGCTTCCGGAGCAGCCCTTCCAGTTTCTTGTCCAACTCGGGACGTGATGGGCCGAATTTCATTTTCGCGGGGCTCTGCGCCAGGGCGACAAACCATTTGACGAGGTTCAGGAAGTCGCGGACGTCGTTGATCTCCGGGGCGATTCGACCGTTCTTTCGGTCCATGTTGTGGTAGTTGAGCAGCGGCAAACAAATGCCGGTCGCCTCGTAGCCGTAGTGGCAGTACGCCGTTGATTCGCACGCGCCGCCGTCCATGAGTTTACGCTGGTAGTGGAACGTCTTGTCCTTCTTGGCGAGTTCATCGGCGACAGCCTGGCAGTAGGCGGTCGCGGCCGGGGTAAAGACGGACATCCGATCGCCGACGCGAAGTACCGGTCCATTCCCCAATTCCACGCCTGGAATGATCGAGCTATTTTCCACCGCGACGACGATCGACTTTTGCGGAACCGTCTTTGCTTCCACCGCTGCGAGTGCTCCCGCAAACCCCACCTCTTCCGCCCGGGTGAAGAACGCATAGCAGACACACTTGCTTTTTTTGCGGCAGATTTCGTCGAACGTGCAGAGGATCGCGCCCAGCCCCGTCAGATCGTCCGTCACTCGGGCACGAATCCGATTGCCTTGAATGACGGAGTCCGGCAGGTGCCACATGCCCAGGCTACCACGCGGCACTTCTGTCTTGACCTTCACGACGACTGCCTTGGGTGGAATGTCGCCGGGCCGGCGCGTTTCACCCTTCGCCGGCTTCGTGCGGATGACCTTCTCGATCGTGCCGGGCACCCATTCTCCATCGACATGGAAACGAACCCGCGCTCCCCGGAAATACCGTGATTGAACACCCCCGTGCCACTCGGCGTGGAGTTTGTCAGGGCCGATCATCTTGTCCGCGATGAAACCGGGGTGATCCATGTGGGCGGCGAAAAGCACCGGACGGCTTCCGGGGAGAGGCTTGGCACGGCGCTTCGGCGTGTACTTCACGAGCAGGTTGCCGAAGGGGTCCTCTCGCATCCGAAGCTCCGGACGATCTGCGACGAAATCGCGGATATAGGCGTCAACGTGGTCTTCCGCAAAAGGGGCGGTGGGTAGGTCAACGATTGTCTTTAAGGTCTTGAGATGAGAAGTGGGCACTGGGATTATCTCCAAACGAAAGAGTTCGGTGATTAGTTTATGGCTAACAGCCGTTAGCCGTTAGCTATTAGCTATCCGCTATCGGTACTCGGGTTTTCAGCGGGCCCCTGTACGTTAGGTGGCTTGGCTGAGAAGGTCAAAGCCTTGGCCTGAGAGTTCGTGTGACCATAACCACTGTCGATGAAGTGGATTGCATTGCGGTTGTAGCGTTGGCTTTAAGTGGGCGACGTCTCCGCAGGGGAAACACTCCGTGGTTTACGTCGGCCACGGGGGGCCGACGCTACTTTTTCGGCTTTGGAGCGTCCCTGCGCTTCCGGGTCCGGATCGCCCCGCCGTAATGGTCCTAAACACCTCGTTCGGGGAGTTCGTGAGGACTTCCGCTGTCGCGTCGGTCGATACCAATACGAGGTGTCGAGATGTCAAGCCTGACAGGCACAACAGCGATTGCCGTACAGACGGAGGATCAGGAAGCCTGCTTCTGCTGTGTTGCGTGCGGTCGTGAACATGATGTTCCGCAGCCGGGATTTCTCGCGGATTCCGAGCATCGGCCCTTCGATCTCGTTCACTGCCCGGACTGCGGCCTGGTCCAGCAGTTTCCCCGTTACACACCTCGGGAACTCGACGCTCTATACCACGCCGATTATTACGTTTTTGCCGAGGAGGAACCGCAGCGCTGGGCGCGGGCCGTCCAACAGTATGTGTTGCATCTTCTGCGACTCGAAGGCGAGCGGGGAAAGCGCCTGCTCGATGTCGGGTGCGCGCTGGGGCATCTGGCCGCATTGGCCAATCGGCGGGGCTGGCGGGTTACGGGGATCGATGTTTCCGCCGAGGCAATCAGTCAGGCGTCTGATCGCTTTGGATTGGATCTTCGCGCAGGAGACTTATCCCGGTTCAGTAACACGCTGCCGCCTTTCGACGTTGTGTTTTTGGGTGACGTGATTGAGCACGTGCTTGATCCATGCCAATTCCTGCAGACGGTGCGGAGGCTACTTGCTCCCAACGGAGTCGTGTGTGTGGACACGCCAAACTACGGCAGTCGATGGCGATGGTTCGGCGGGAGTCGCTGGCTGGGGCTGAACCGATACCACATTAACCTATTCAATGGCCCATCGCTGGAAGCATTGCTGACAGCGTGCGGATTTTCGGATATCCGCATCGGCAGCTGTACGCATTACCGTTATGAATCATGGACGGATCGACCGGAAGTTCAGGCGATAGTGCAGCGGCTGCCTCGATTTTTGGGATGGCGACTCAACCGTTTCTTCGCCCGTCGCGCCATGCGGAAGCCGTGGGCCATACTCCGAAATCAACCGCCGGACTCTCTCGAAGAAGCCGGGCAGCGCCTGCCGGAATTCTCCGGCTTTGCAAACATCGTCACGACTACCTCACACACCGCAGACAGCCTGATTGCTGTGGCTCGTCGCGGTTGATCGGGAGTTGATGAAAGGTCCGAGGGATCAAGGGGTCCGGCGGCATGATGTGTTGGCCCTTACCCTGCCCCATGGACCATGGCGACTTCGCACTGCTTTTCAGTGGCCGTCATTTCGACCTGAGTCTTGTCCAGGTAGCGGCAGATTGTTTCGATCAGCGTTTTTCTGTCGATCGGCTTGCTGGCGTAGTCGTCGCAGCCGGTATCGCGGCACTTCTGGCGGTCGCTGGCCATCGCGTGGGCGGTCAGGGCGATGATCGGGTAGGTGTAGCCTCGGTGACGTAGTAGCCCGGTGGCTTCGTAGCCGTCCATGACCGGCATCTGCATGTCCATCAGAACTACGTCGAAGGGTTTCCCCGCATCCCGTGCCGTGAGCGCGGCGCCGACGGCGAGTTTTCCGTTCTCAACCGCGGTGACTTCGGCCACCAGTTTTTTCAGGATTCCTTTCACGAGGACTCGGTTCGTGGCATTGTCTTCGGCCAGAAGGATGCGGCAGCCAAGCTTGGCGACTTCCTGTGTTAAGGTGGCGGCATCTTGTGTTTGCGCGATCGTGGCCGTTGCGGGATCATCCAGCATCTTGACGCCGTCGAGTGATCCGGTTGTGACCGTGACGTGAAACGTGCTGCCCTCGTCGAGCGTGCTGTCGAAGGTGATATCGCCGCCGAGCATCTCGGCCAATCGCTTACTGATATTGAGTCCCAGTCCGGTGCCGCCGAACTTCCGTGTGGTTGAAGAGTCGGCCTGTGCAAAGGCCTGGAACAGCTTGCTGGCCTGTTCCGGTGTCATGCCAATGCCACTGTCCACAATATCGAACTGCATCATCGGTTCGGCCGGTCCCGTTCCACCAATCGGATCGGTGTCCAGGAAGCGTGTGACCAGGTGGACCCCGCCGGCCGCGGTGAACTTGATGGCGTTGCCGAGGAGGTTGACGAGGATCTGCTTGAGGCGCGTCGGATCGCTTTCGATGGTCTCCGGCACGGCTCCGAAGTATTCGATGTTGAAAGGCAGGTTCTTCGCGTCGGCGCGGACCTGCATCAGCGATTTCACGTCTGCAATTAGTTGGACGGGCGAGCAGCGGATATGCTCGACTTCGAGCTTGCCCGCCTCGATCTTGGAGATGTCGAGGATGTCGTTGATGATTTGGAGTAGGTGTTCACCGTTGCGGCGAACCGTGTGGATGGTATTGAGCTTCTCCGAATCCGACAGATTGGGATCGAGCAGGTTTTCCGTGAAGCCCAGGATGGCGGTCATCGGCGTTCGGATCTCATGGCTCATGTTGGCCAGGAACTCGCTCTTGGACCGCGTAGCACTCTCCGCCGCGGTTCTGGATCGATCAAGATCGAGCATCATATTCAGGCCGGCCTTTCGGGCATCGTCCATCTGATTGCGGACCTCAGTCAACTTGGCGTGTTGCAGCTTGAGTTGATCAATTCGCTCAACAGCATCCTTCTGTGTAGATATTGCCTCGTCAGACTTGATCAGGTAGCTCAGCCAACTGTCGTGCTCCAAGTAGTCGTCGAGTCCTATTCCCAGAGAAGTCATCTCCTCGGTAGTTTCCGGCGCCGGTGAACCGACGAAGACTCGCTTGCCCCCATGGTTTAGTGACAGCCAATCGCCCCGAAGCGGAAGCACGCCGTTGTTGTCATTTCTTAGCAACAGTGAGATGAGTGAGTGCGGTAATGAGGCGACGAGGTCTTCAAGTTTCCGTCCGGCGCAGTCCGATCCCATCAGGCGCCTCAAACGTTCGGACATCCACTCAACGCAGTTCGCTTCATCGACGAGCAGAACACAAGTGCCCAATCGGGTCAGCGCCTCAACCGTGACTGTCACAGTGTCCATTTACTGGAACCTCACCTCAAATACGCATTCCGCGTCTCCCTTTTGCACACAACACACCTCTTGCACCGCCAATTCTTCCCCGAAATGAAGACCGACTCCGAGAATCAGGCCGTGAAGGACCGAGCAGAGTCCGCGCTTGGAGTTGTAGTGAATCGCCAAACCGTCGTCCGGCAAGTCTTCGGTATGCAGAGAGGGGGGGGTCGCTCCGCGAACGCTTGTCGTGACTTGTCTGTGAACACGGTCCATGTTGCGCAGGAACTCGCCTGGGCTCTTTCCCGCCAACGCGTACAAGGTGGGGTAGGAGGTTTTGCCCGTGTTTGGAATCCAGTGTTTTCCGAACTCGATCATGACTTGGTCGGGGGAGAGGTTCAAGCATTGTGACGCAGCCATGACCAAATCAACCGTCATCCGGTCGGGATAATCAATGGAGGACGAGAACGACGGTTCATCGCATCCGGCGGCGGACCGGATCTGTTTCCATTGTTCTGTCCCGAAGCGCTGCTCCACCAATTCCTGAATGCCCTTGTTGATTACGCCCTTCATGTCGATGCCTCCGCCTGAGCGATTTCGTATTCCGCCGGCTTGCCTTGTTTTCTGAGCAGGCTATTGATCTCTTGTTTGAGTTCGATCATCCGCAGTTCTCGCCCGATTGCCAGCCGGTTGAAGGCCTCGACCTCATCGAGTCTTTCCGCCAGTTCGGCGTTGGCATTCTCGGCGTCCTGCTTGGAGGCTTTGAGTTGTTCCATGGCGGCCTCCAATTCCATGGCGGCCGATTTCTCGCGTTCCAGCGCTTTGACCAACTCCTTGTTGCTCTTGTGTAGCGCCTCCTCGACCCGCTTTTGTTGGGTGATGTCAGTGTAGCTGCCACGATAGCCCAGGAAGTTGCCATCCGCGTCGAGATGGGGAAGACCGAGCGTTGTGATCCACAGGATGCCGCCTTGTTTGGTTTGGAGGGTGTTCTCAACGCCTGAAAACCGTCCTCGTTTTTCGATTACCGCCATGGCCGCCGATCGGAACCCTTCTCGTCCGTCTTGGGGATGCAGGTCGTAGAAGTGTTTCCGGCCCACCAATTCTTCGCGCCGATAGCCGAGAACCTGTTCTGCCACGTGACTGACGTAGGTAAAGAGGCCGTCACCGTTAACTTCCCAGGCGATCGTGTTGCTTTGCTCAGCAAGCTGGTTGAAACGCGTCATGCTATTCTTCAATTCCGCACTGCGCGCAAGGATGCTGCGGTCGACCCGTCGCAAGGCAACGTACAGGGACCCGATCAGCATCGCCAGCAGGGCCAGCGTCCCCCCTGCTGACACGACGAGCAGTCGGTTAAACCGGGCGACAGCTTCGGACGTATCATGGAAGACGATAAGGTCGCCCACCTCTATGCCGGAGGCGTCCGTGAGCGGCGAAAAGAGCATCCGCCATATCTTGCCATTCAATGGGATTTCAGCGATCGAGTCCCCATGCACATGGTAAGACTCATCGACAAAACATTCTGCTTCGGAGGGGAAGCGGGGCAGAGACGCGTAGATTAGCACCTCATGGCTGAATCGGTTCCAATTACCCTCCCGGCCGAGCATCTTCATGCCCGCCTCCCACAATTCTCTTTTTAGGGCTTTCTTGTGAATCGATATTGCCATTTCAATTCCGTGTTCTTCGGCAATATCCTCCAGGATGTCCTCGATCTCCTTGCCCAGCTCCAGGTAGCCGATTAACTCACCGCCATCGAAGACCGGCTGCACCACGCGTAACGTGAACGTGCCTAGTGTTCCCAACTCGATACTCGAGAACTGTCGGCCGGTCCGCTCGGCCTCGCGCAAGGTGACGCGATTGATGAGGTCGCCGTTCTTTTCCGGTTTATGTACGTGTAGTAGATTCACGCGGTCGGGACGGTGGACGTAGAAGTGTGTGATACCGTGTTCGGCCCGAAAGCGCTTGAGAATAGGCTCGCCGAAAGCGAGCAGGCGATCCCGGTCTTGCGTCTTGATCGCATCTATCAGGTCCGGATCACTGAGTAAGACCATTTCAAGGGCGGACAGGATTTGAGAATGTCCGGCCAGGCCTTCCTCCAGGTCGAATGATGCCGCGGCCAATTTTTCCTGGCTGGACTTCGACAGATTGGTTTGCTGCATGTCAATTAAGGCCGCCCCGAAACCACCGGCCAACAGAAGCAGTACCGAAGTCAGCGGAACCAGCAAACGCCGCTGAACGGGTTTGGCCGAAGCGTCCCGAGGCCGCTTCGACGTTTCGCCGGGCTTGTGTGGTTCCGAACATTTTGATTGTGGTCGTGCTATCATTTCACTCACACCACGAGTCGCACATTTTGCGATCTTGTTTCGGATCGACGCGAAGGCCTTTGTGCAATCGTGCGGGGCGGTGTCACCGTCTCCTTGCACACTTCGCGCAGCCCACGAGATTCGTCGAATCGTCGCCTACACGCGATCCGCTGTTTTGCGAAGAAGCTGTCGGGCAGCACGGACTCGCAATCCTGTTGGGCAAATCGGCTTAAACCGAGCACCGGTGAAGGTTGGGGTGCGGCTGCCGGGTGGTTCTGTCGGCTGCGAGTGGGGCGGCATTATTGGTCGTTCCTGCGTTACTTTCGCTGGAGTTGGCGTGAATGCGAGGCGCTTTGTGTGTGCGTCAATTCGCTTGTGATAAGTGCGTCCAAAAAGAACGGATCGAGAAGCATGAAGAAACGCGGAGGGACGGAAAAAAGCGATCTGGGGAGTTATCTCGAAGGGGCGTGAACGCGGATATTACCGAACCGGTCCAAGAGCGGTTTTCGAACGAACGTGGTTTTCGAGAGAACCCACAGAGCAACTTAAGCAATCGTGTTTCGTCCGAGCCCTGTGTCGGACGTGGAATACAAACGGTTTGCTACGGCCGACAGGGGCGTCGGCCGCTACGGAAAAAGTGAACCTGCTTTAGCGTCCGACTCCAGAACGTAGCCCATGACTCGGCGGTGAAAACACAGACGAGACGCCTGTGCCACAACTCTGAGCTGGGTTCTGAGCGAAAGCCAACACGGAGAGCGAGCGAAGGCAATCACGCACGTTACAGTCCGAGCAGCGCATCCATCATGCCCGGGATGTCGGCTGAATCAAGTGTGCCGATCGGCGCCGCAAAGTCTCCGTGGCAACCAATTCCCCAGTCAAGCGTTCCGATGAGTCCCTCGACGAAGAGTTGGATGTCGTTGCCGTTGCAGCCGTCCATGCCATCCAGGTCACCATCGGCAACACAGGGGCCGATGCAATCGAGAGACGTGAGTTGCACATCGTCGATGTTCCAGCCGCAGTATCGCCATCCACCATCGGTCGAGCCCATGGTCCATCTGAGATACACGGTCGGTTGATCATCGGCGATCGCGGAAAGGTCGAGATCAATGTGGGTCCAGTCCGAATCTTCGATGCCTGAGGTATTTTCCCACACAGTGGTCCAGTTCGTTCCATTCGTACTCACGCGGATGTAAGCGTGGTCGTAGTCGGGTTGCTCGACACCCAGCCAACGCCGGAACTTGAGGTGGACGTTATCACGACCGGTGCAATCGATGGCCGGTGTGGTGAGGTGCTTTTGGGACAGGTTGTTCGGATAGTCGCCGCCCAGGTTGTAGCCGTATACGTTCAGGTCGGTGTAGCCGCTATCAGGATCAGATTCGCCATACTCGCCACCCCCACCGGTCGGTTGGCCCCACGCCCATTGCTCCTCGGTGGTCCATCCGGGATTGGTGTCCATGTTCTCTTCGAAGAATGCCGCATCGCCGAAGCCGGCCGTCGCGGCGTAGGCGCCGGTAGGAGCGTTGGACGGATTGGTGAAGACCTCCCCCCCCACCGCTTCGGCACTGACATACCACTGAATCGCTTCTCCACATGTCTGTGCGGGGAAAACGGCGTCATACTCGTTCGGCGAGGTTTGTGTCATGGACGAAGTCAGCCAACCAGCGCCGATGTTGTAATGGAGGATTCCCGTTCCAGGCTGGGGTGTGGCGGCGCCGGCGCCTGTGACTGATACGGCCATTGTGGCGCCGCCGTTGGGACTCACGAAGTCAGGTCGGCCGGCAGGATAATCGAAGACGAGTCGATCCAAGGAGACCTGCACGCCGGCGGCATCGACGAACCAACCGACAACGCTACGGGTCATTTTGGTGGCGTAGGGGAAGTTGAGGTTTCCGGCTTGTTCGAAGGAATCCTGCTGCGTGTGATAGTAGGGGTTGCTCCAGACTTCTCCCTCGATGAGGAGGCAATTCTGGATTCCCACGTCGTCGAAGGATCCGTGATCGCTCTGGCCGTTCCAGCCGCCATCGGTGTAGGTGAGCCCGTTGGAGTACATGTTGATGGCGTCGCCGAGCGTAGTCTTGAGGGGGTTTCTGCCGTACAGAAGGGCGTTGTCGGTGCTCGGATCGTAAGCAACCATGTCGGCCGCAATCATGCCGAGAATCGTGTCGCCGCTGTGGGCACTTACGTAAGCTGCGCTGCCGATGAGCCCCTGCTCCTCACGGCTGAATGCAATGAAACGGATTGTGTAGTCGGAGTCGTACTGACTGATAATGCGGGCCGCTTCCAGGACCAGGGCCACACCACTGGCGTTGTCGTCCGCGCCGGGGTTGTTCACGGAGTCATAATGCGCGCCGAGGACGTATTCCTGGTTGGGATAGAGGGTGCCGGTTTTCGTTCCGACGACGTTGTAGTATGTGGCGCCATAGTAGGTGAACGGCTCGAGCGTCACGGTCAGGCCGTAGTCGTCGAAGAAGCCCGCGATATTGTCCATGGCGAGATCATGTTCGGCGCCGCTTGTTCCGCGGTCATCGCCGACATGGGTATAAAGCCAGTTGTCCATGAAGTCGTAATAGCTTGCTTGACTGACCTCGTCCGCGGCCGCCATGCCTTCATCAGAGGCCGGGGCGAGATCGGCAAACGCGATGACGAGAACAACGGAGAACGCCAGAACGATTTCGCGGAATCTGCGCAGCCTTACCATGAATCCAACCTCCTGAAAGAAATGGAAATACCTTGAGGGTGTGAGTTTCATGCGCACACCAACCTCAACACAGAGGAAGGCCGGCTCGCATCGAAACCCTCCACTCCATCTCTCAGCATTGTACACGAGACGAAGGTGAGAGTTCAACCGGCGATGCACGTTTCCGGGCTCTAAGAAGCCTTTTAATGGCATTTTAGGCTTGAAATTGCATCTGCTCTCAGTGGCGATAAGGACCGCTCGCGTCAGTAAGCGGCTAGAGCTCTGTCACTGGTCGAAAGATGGGTGCCACTGGCGGCTGGCCCGCCAGTGTCCTGTGAGCGGTTGTTTGTAAT
>CAZTAR010000052.1:0-15943 GCA_964611695.1 uncultured Planctomycetaceae bacterium
CGACCTCACGACCCTCGGCCTGCAAAACCCCGCCCTGCCCGCCTGGCTGCCCGTATTGATATTCGGCCCACTCGCCGTCGTCGTGATCGACGGCATCAAGACCTGAGCCTGGGCTTGTTTCCAAACACGGGTCAACAAGTTGACCCGTGTTTGAAGAAAGGGGCTGACCTTCCCCACTACGGATAGAACTTCCCCATCATCCGCGGGAAGGGAATCGTTTCTCGGATGTGTTCAAGCCCGCAGATCCAGGCGACGGTGCGTTCGACGCCGAGCCCGAACCCGCCGTGCGGGACCGAGCCGTACCTCCGCAGGTCGAGGTACCATTCGTAGTCCTTGCGGTCCAGGCCCTGACCCTCGATCTGACTGAGCAGCTCGTCGTAGTCGTCCTCGCGCTGCGAACCGCCGATCACCTCGCCGTAGCCTTCCGGGGCGAGCATGTCGAAGTTGTTCACGAGCCGGTCGTCGGCCTCGTTCTTCTTCATGTAAAACGCCTTGACCGCACGTGGATAGTGCGTGACGAAGACAGGGCGATCGTGCAGGCGGCTGATGATGGTCTCGTCCGAGCCGCCGAGGTCCTTGCCCCACTCGAAGTTCGCGGCGAGTTCCATGTGGTGCGGGATGTTCTTTACCTCGGTCTGCAAGGCGTCAAGCTCTTCCCGATCGGCGATGACCTCCGCCGCGAGCTTGTCCTTCTTCCACTGCTTCACGCCCGTCGCCTGCGACTGGGTCTCCTTTTCCGGGATGAGCTTCTCAAGTTCCGCGATTCGGGCATTCTTCACGGTCAGATCGTTTTCGAGCAGTGCCTTCGCCTTGTCACTCTTCAGCATCTGGGCCGCTTCCGTGTACGTCAGCCGCACGAACGGCATCTTGATGCGCTCCAACGCGGCGATATCGCGTTCCAGGAATTCGAGGTCCTCGCGATGATCCCGAAGCACGCGATTGACGATCGAGCACGTGAAATCCTCTGCCATGGCGAGTACGTCATTCAGATCGGCATACGCGATCTCCGGTTCGACCATCCAGAACTCGGTCAGGTGCCGGCGCGTCTTGGATTTCTCCGCGCGGAAGGTCGGGCCGAAACAGTAGACCTTGCCCAGCGACATGCAGGCCGTCTCGACGTAGAGCTGGCCAGTCTGGGCGAGATAGACGGGATCGCCGAAGTAGTCCACCTCGAAGAGCGTCTGCTCTCCCTCGCCGGCGGCCGGGGCGAAGATCGGCGTGTCGATCAGCGTGTAGCCGTTTCGGTTGAAGTAGCCGCGAATCTCGTCGATCACGGCATGGCGGATTCGGAGGATCGACCACTGCCGCCGCGAACGGAAGTGCAAGTGGCGATGCTTCATGAGGAACTCGATGCCGTGGGGTTTCGGCGTGATCGGGTAGTCCTGGGACTCGCCGACGACTTCTATCGCTGTGACGTCGATCTCGTGCCCGCCGTGTTGCTTCTCGTCGGCGCGGACGGTGCCGGTCACGCGGAGGGCCGTCTCCTGGCCGAGTCGCCGGGTCTGCTCGAAGAAGGGTTCGGTCTCCGGCGATTTGGTGACGACGCACTGGCAGAGGCCCGTGCCGTCGCGGACGACGAGGAAGGCGATCTTGCCGGAATCACGGCGATGATAAAGCCAGCCTTGAAGCGTGACGGTCTGGCCGATGTGTTGGTGCAAGTCTTTGATAAGGGCAATCATGTTGGCATCCTGCTGTCTCGGGCAAGCGGCTGTCGTTTCCAGATGCCGCACGGTCTTTGGAATCTAAACACTGAGTCCACATGTTTTCGTGGATTTTCGCCTTGGTGGCAAGCGGTTTTGTCTTCAGGCCACGCTTGGTGTGGCATGAGTGCACAGCCGGGGTGGCATGGGTTAGCAAAGCCGCCCTGGGCGGCGGAGCTTACCCGAGCGGGAACCACGATGTGTTCCCACATGTCATGTTGTACCAGAAGGAACCTTCCAGCAATGAGCTTACCCGTGTTGACACCACAATGTGTTCCCACGGGTAACGAATGGCCACCCTGTTAGGTGGCCATTCGTTACCCATGCCACCCCGCCGAGGAGCTTCGCCCGTGTTTCATTGCCCGCCCACATTCCGGGCAGGGTTCGCCGATGGACACCTTTGTGATGGGGGCGTTGCATCTTTCACACTGCGGTTCGACCTGGGCGAAGAGGAGCTTTAACCGGCGTTGCAGGCGGACGCCAAGCAGGCGTAGGGCCCCCGCGGCGGCGCCTATGAAGAAGACCACGAACAACACGAGGCCAATTGGTCCCAGCCCGAGCGACGTGATCCGGCGCACAACCGGGTCCACCTGGGTGAAGACCACCAGCCCCGTGAAGATGGTGACGAGGAAGCACCAACGCAGGATCAGCAGGCGATACTGAATGCGGTGGACACGTGGATCGTTCAGCCATCGGGCATCCGGGCGGATGAAGAGATCGCCGTGCGTCAGCGGCTTCTGGCATTTCGGGCATCGGTCGGGCAGTGGGTTTCGACGTGCCGCTTTGACTGGCAACTCGGTCTTGCAGGCAGGACAGTGCGGCATCCTGGTTGGCGGTCCGCGTCGCTTCTGGATCGCACGGGCGCTGTGAATCCACAACGCGTGGAGGCAGTGAAACGCGGCAAGACCTCCCAGGGCGAGCGCCAAGTGTGTCGCCCATCCACTCTTGTTGGCCAGCGCGCAACTCCAGAAGATCGCTAGGACGATGACGACCGCCGAATTCCGGCGGGCTTGCATGGAGTAGATGCGTAGCGTTTGTGGCGCCCTGAGCAAGTGGCGATCGTCGTTGGGATCGAATCGCGCGCCGCATTCGGGGCACTTGTCTCCGCCGAGGTCGTGGATTCGGTAACCGCATCGCGCGCAGGTTCTGCGCTTCGCGGATAGAAAGAGGAGATGGCGGCGAAGACGGTTTTCGGTCGGGGCCATTCGTCTGGCAAATAGCCACATGCCCGTGGTGGCGATGGCGGCGCCGGCGGCCGCGCCAAGGAACGACCAGTCCTGCCAGATGACGATGAGGCCGACGATCAGGATCAGTCCGATGTTGACTAGTTGCGTGATGCGGAGGCTGCCGCGCCAGAGTTTGGTTTTACCGGCCTCGATTCGGCTTAGCCGGTCTTCTCGAAGATCACGGGCCGAGAATATTGTGGCGTCGTCGTTGCGGTGTCGGGACCTCGGGCGAGCCACCCCTTCCGCGGCCTGACAGGCATTTCCTCTTGGCCTGAATTCGCGGGAATCCGACGCTCGCGTTGGAGGCGTATGCTCCGCCTCCGAAGTGCCTTTTGCGCCGGGTTTTGTGTGCGTCGCGCCCATTGAAGACAATTACCGATGTCCATCTGTTCCCGAGATATATCGGTCCATGGGCAGGCCTGGCTTAGCGGCGATGCGGTGTCACTTCGAGGTGTGCGGATCGGACGAACATCGGCAGGCGACAGACATCGCCGCATTGTTCAGGTGGATTCGAACTCCACCTCACACACCTCCGCCGTGCCGGGTCTTTGATTCGGCGAGACGATTTGACGTTTTCTCTCCGGCGTCGTGCGGTTATCATGGATGGAAATCATTGGAGATGAAATCATGGGAAAAGCTTCCGGTAACCTGTTTGGCGCGGCTGGCCGCTCCGGCTGTCGCGTCGTCGTGACAGGTCAGGTCGGCGTGGATAAGAAACCGTTTCTCGAGGAGGTCGCTCGAATCGCTCGGGAACGGGGTGTTTTGGTCAAGACGTGTCACGTCGGTGACATGATGTACGCGGAGGCGCCAGACGTGGTGAAGGGGCGAATCCTGGACTTGCCGCGTTCGAGGCTCAACACGCTCCGTCGGGCGGTGTTCAAGGACATCCTCACGACCGCGGAGAATGCGGAGAACTTGATCGTCAACACGCACGCGACGTTCCGATGGAAGCACGGCCTGTTCGAGGCCTTCGACTTCGACCATATGACCGACCTGGACGCGGACTTCTATGTTACGCTGGTGGACAACGTTGATGCGGTTCACGAGCGGCTGGTCCGGGAGCATGACCTCGTCCACACGCTCAAGGACATCATGGTCTGGCGGGAAGAGGAGATTCTGGCGACGGAGATCCTCGCACACGCGATCGGCGGGCACGGCCGGTTCTACGTCCTCGCGCGGGGTTACGAGGGTGACACGGCGAAGTCACTCGTCAGCCTCATGCTCGAGCCGCAGAAGAAGAAGATATACCCCAGCTTCCCGATGTCGCACGTGATGGACATGCCCGACGTGCTGGCCGAGATTGACGCCTTCCGTGAGGCTTTGGCGGAGCACTTCATCTGCTTCGACCCTGGCGACCTGGATGAGAAGCGACTTCTCTTCGAGGCGGGCGAGGCGACCAAGAAGGGCGAGCAGACGATTACCGTCAAGGTCAACGGCAGCGACATCATCTTCAGCGTGCCTGACGTGACCAGCGTTGCTCGCGATATCGACGGGCAGATCTACGCTCGGGACTTCAAGCTGATCGACCAATCCGACATGATCGTGAGCTACGTTCCTGAATTGCCCGGTGGTATTCCTGGTTTGTCTAGTGGTGTTGAGCGCGAGCTTCAACACGCCTTCGAGGGGACGAAAGAGGTTTACGTTATTTGGCGGCCGAAGAAGGAGCCTTCGCCGTTTATCACGGAGACGGCGACCAAGGTTTTTCCGCGCGTCGAGGATCTCTTCGAGCATTTTCAGGCCAAGGGCTACATCGGGGATTATCAACTGAACCTGCTGCGATCGAGCGCACCGAAGGAACGCGGCCGGTTTGGGTGAGGAAGTGCTTCGTCGGCGGTGAAGGGGCGGAGGGATCGAGGGACAAGGGACAGAGGGATCAAGGGGCCAAGAGAACGTAAAGAAGGGCTGCGCATGAAAGGGTTGCACTTTTCATGTGGGTGGTACGGGCATCTTGCCCGTGCGGCTACGGGCGAGACGCCCGTACTACCCGTTCAGCCTTCGGGGCGTTCGTTCAGTTCATGGATGCGCACGCCCTCTGAAAAACTGGAGTGTTGCCCATGAGGTCGATGATTGCGGTTGCAGTGTGGCTGACGGCTGTTTCTGTCGGATACGGTCAGGCGGTTTACCCGGGCAGTCCGGATTGGGTGTCGGGCGACACGCCAGTGAGCACAGGCGCGGCATTGGTGGATATCGACCGGGATGGGTGGTTGGATTTTGTTGTTGCCAACGGCAACGATATGGCCCAACAACGACTGGCCGTGTACTACAATCAGGGCGACGGCACGTATCCGGCCACGCCAGACTGGCAATCCGCGGACATTGCTTACAACGGCCATCTCGACGTTGCCGACGTGAACGGGGATGGGTGGACAGATGTCGCGGTCGCACACCTCGGGGCCGGTTCCACGTTTGAACCGATCGCCCGACTCTACCTCAACAACGGCGGCACGCTCTCTTCTCTTCCTGACTGGACGGCGGATGTGGACGGGAACGCGTTCGGCGTGGCTTTCGGCGATATGAACAACGACGGTCGTCCGGACTTGGCTGTCGGTACGGGTTGGGCCTACAGCCCCCAGCAGTTTTACGCCAACTATGTCTATTTGAATGTTGCCGGGGCCCTGGAATCCTCGGCCAGTTGGTCGTCGGCTGACACGTACCATTATCAGGGCGTCGTGTGGGTTGACGCGAATCAGGACGGCTGGCTTGATTTGGCGGCGGCGGCTTCCGGTTCGCAGTCTCGCATGTATTTGAACCTCGGCGGCACGCTGGAGACGACGGCCTCCTGGCATCTGACGGACGTCGCCAACCAGGACGCGATCATGATGACGGCCGGCGATGTGACGGGCGATGGGCGACCGGACCTCTTCCTCGCAGACAACGACCAGTTGGGCGGCGGAAGCGGTCGATTTCGCCAGTACAACGGACTCCCTGTCGGCACGTTTTCGCAGATGGCGAACTGGACCTATGCCGAAGGGTATTGCTCGGCCGTCGCGCTCGCCGACGTGAACGCGGACGGCCTGCTGGATTTGGCGACCGGCGGCTGGTGGGATCCGACGCGTGTGTTCTTCAACCAGGGAAGCGGCTTCGACGCGTCGGCGGGCTGGTCTTCCTCGGTCACCAGCGTGGTAGAGAAGGTCGTGTTCGGCGACATCGACAAGAACGGCCTTCGGACGGTCGTCGAGGTGATTCCGCCGGATGGTGGGCGGCGGCTGTTTCATCTTGCACAGCGGCCCATTCAGCGCGTGGTGAGTGTGTCGCGCGATGGTGTGGCGCTCTTGCCGTCAGAGTATGTATGCAATCGTGAACACGGTTGGGTCAGTGTCGGAACTGCTCCGCTGATAGGGTTGGAAGTCACCTATGCCTGTTCGAGCAACCTGGATATGGCTGTGACGAATTGGGATGATGATGTCGGGAACTTCGTCTATTACAGCGATCTGTCGATTCCTGGCGATGCCAACTGTGACGGTCGGGCGGATGAAGCGGATGTTGCTCTTCTGGTTCTGCTGCTGGTCGATCGGTCGGCTTATGACGCGGCCTATCCGGACTGCGACGCGGATACCTTCTGCGATTTGAACGGTGACAGCCGGTTGGATGGTTTGGATATTCAGGGTTTGATCGACCTCATCTTGGGCGACTGTAACGGGAACGGTCGGCCGGACGATGATGATCTGTTCTACGGCACCAGCGCTGATTGCAACGAGAACGACGTTCCTGACGAGTGCGACATCGCGGACGGTTTGAGTGAAGATTGCACGGCGAACGGAATTCCCGACGAATGTGAGCCGGACTGTAACTTCAACGGCGAGGCGGATAGTTGTGACATTGATACCGGCACTAGCCAGGATATCGATGAAAACGGTGTGCCGGACGAATGTCAGGATGTTACGCCGCCGACGGGTTTGGCCTGGGCGGAGGAGCCTCATCCCATCAGTTCCACGGAGATTCGGATGGCCGGTTACGCGCTCGAGGAGGCCAATCCCCCTGTTGAGTATGCGTTTGAAGGTTTTGCCGGCGGGCATGACCGGGATTGGGATGCCGACCCGGTGTACGTTGACAGCGGGCTTGGGAAGAACAATTACTATCAATACTACGTTGTCGCCAGGGACAGCTCTCCCCAGCAGAATGAAACCGGTTTCGACCTGCCGATCATCTGTGGGACCGCGATCGAGACTCCTTCGGAGTTGACTTTTGGTGCAATCACGCAGACGAGTATCGAAGTGTTCACCGCGCACGATGAGGACGCAGGCGGTTTGTTCACGAATCTGACGTTTTATGATTCCGGCTTGTTCTTCGAAGTGACGACGATGGGCGGCACGCCGGTCGGCGGGGGGGATGCGAACACCTGGGTGCAATACACATCGCAGTCTGTCGGTGCCACCGGCTTGACACCTGGGACGACTTATCGTTTTCGGGTGAAGGCACGGAACCTGTTCGGCAATGAGACGGACTGGTATCCGCTGGACGATCCTGCACCTGCTTTTGTGGAGCAGGCCACGGCCAGCCCGCGATTAGATTAGGGCGGGTGAGGAAGGCTCGAAAGAAGCCGCGATTAGGCTTATCCTTGGCCAAACGGCATGCCGGAACCGTCATCGAGCATTTGCTTGTCCGCATCGAGCAATCTCGCTTGAGCGTCGATCCAGCGTTCGACGCGGTCTCGACTGGGGATCAGAAACGCGAGGCCAATCAGCAGAGCCGCGGCGAGAATCAACACCGCGGGCTTGTGCTCCAACAGATAAGCAATGAGCAGGAAGATGGCCGCGCTTTCGAAGACCGCCGCGCCCACGATCGTCTTTGCTTGATAGACTCGATAAAGCATGGTTGTATCGGTCATCTCGGGTGTGTTTGTTTGAACATCCGTGTAGGCCTTTCGGCAGCGAGCCGAAGCACCGCGCGCGATGACCCGCCGACCGGCGGTTGTTATGATCGCGGCCACAATGTGGCCCAGGATAAACGCACTCACTGCAAATGCACACGCAATGTAGGTAATCATCGGCCTGGCCGGCGTCGTTTCCGTCGTCTTGTCAGCCGTGTTGTTCGCGAAACCGCCGAGGTCGAGCCTGGGCGTCACCTGCACAACGATGCCGAAAATCAGTACGGCGAGGAGCATTGCCACGATGATGATCTGCAAGACGCGTAACGGCGCTGCGAGCTGCTCGTGATAGTCTGATGCCTGCATGAATGGGCTCCCTACACAACACGGAGAATGCCTGAGAGGCACGAGAACATGGGCTTCCACCAAGAACATCCGGACCAGATGATAATGAATACTTCAGTCAGGGCATAGCGGAATCCCGATGGCGGATCGTCAATCCCCGATAAGCTGTACCACAACATCCCTGGTTCGCGACTTCGTATCGAAGTCGATGAGGACGATTTGTTGCCAGGTGCCGAGGGTGGAGCGGCGGTCGATGATGGGGACGGTGAGGCTGGGGCCGAGGAGGGAGGCGCGGACGTGGGCGTGGCCGTTGTCGTCGTGCCAGGTTTTCTCGTGTTCGTAGGGGGCGTCTTCGGGGGCGAACTTGTTGAAGTAGTGTTTGAGGTCGTGGTTGACGAGGCCGGGTTCGTATTCGGTCGTCGTGATGCCGGCCGTGGAGCCGACGGCGAAGAGTGTGGCGGTGCCGTTGCTGATTTCGGCATGGTTCAACACTTCGACGAGTTGGGGCGTCAGGTCGAGGACTTCGTTGTTGCCACGGGTTTTGATCAGGATGTGGTGCGTTTCGACGGGCATTGTTTTGGGCTTTCTGACAGAAGGGACCAAGGGGCCGAGGGATCCAGGGACCAAGGGTTCGAGGGGCAAGGAGCCTTGTGGGAGGGTATTGGCTTCGACCTCAAACCGGTTTGACCGCGATCATGATATCCTATTGAAGTTTATATGGTCAAAGGAACATTCGGCCTCCATTGGGGGCCCATGGATTGCTATCCATGGGCTTGCTGTGTATTTCATTTGCCATTTCAAGGTCAATATTCTGCTGTTCTGCGGTGTTGAAAAGCCAAGTGGGCCTCAGCAATGTCCTCGATCGTATCGGCGAGTTGCTGATCAGAGCCACGACTTTTAGGGAGCGGTCCTTGAACCAAGGGGCCTTCACTGTTGGGCGCCGACCACTCTGTTACGGTCGCGGCTCTGATTTTTTCCACACTTCATCCTTTCGGGATATACTGCCGCGACGCGAAACTGCTGAAGCGGATGAGATTTCTAGGATAACGGGAACACGATGGACCATCTGATCGAACATTCAACAGGTATCTACATCGCACTCCTATTGCTGGCGTGCCTGGTGGGTGCGTTGACCAAGTGGCTTGCGCACGTGCCGTACACTGTTGCGTTGACGTTGGTGGGCCTGCTTGTGGCCGTGACCGGCATCGGGCCGGACATCGAGGACACGGGTTTCAGTCGCGAGCTGATCTTCTTTGTGATGTTGCCGCCGCTGCTGTTTCATGGGGCGCTGCACATGGAGTTGAATCGGTTGTTGCAGCATATCTGGCCGATCGTGACCTTCGCGGTTGTCGGGCTGTTGGTGTCGATGTTCGTGATCGCGGGGATGTTCTATTGGGGAGCGGGAGTGAACAACTTCGCGATCGCGCTGCTCTTCGGGGCGATGGTCACACCGACGGACCCCGTCAGCGTGCTCGCCATTTTCAAGGAATGCCATGTTCCGGTTGACCTGAAATACATTATCGAGGGGGAGTCTCTGTTCAACGACGGCGTCGGCATCGTCGTGTTCATGATGGTGCTCGGCATGATCGATGGGAGCGGTTCCGAGTTCCATGCGTTGTCGGCGGTCGGGGAGTTCGTGAAAGTAGCCGCCGGCGGGCTGGTTGTCGGGACGGTGTTGGGCATTGCCGCGTTTCAATTGATGCGCCATATAGACGACCACCTGGTCGAGAACGCGATGTGTCTCGTGCTGGCATACGGTGCGTTTTGGGTAGCGGAGCATTTCCACATGTCGGGCGTGATCGCCACCGTGATGGCCGGGCTGATGGTCGGGAACTACGGCAAGCGCCTGTCCATGGAAAAGAAAACACGGGAGACCGTCGATACGTTCTTCGAGTCGGTGGACTTCCTGATCAACTCGCTGCTTTTCATTCTGATCGGGTTGGAATTGCAGGCGATTGCGTGGCCGACGTTCGTGGCGAATCTGCGGCCGCTCGGTGTCGCCATCCTGGCACTGCTCGTCAGCCGGGCCGTCGCGGTGTACCCGCTGTATCGACTGTTGAATCTCGTCGGCCGACGTCGTCCGAAGAACTGGGAACACATTTTGTACTGGGGCGGGCTTCGGGGCTCGATTCCGATCGCACTATTGCTTGGCTTGTCCGGGCAGTCCGCCATCGAGCCCTATCGTCCGATGCTGTTGGTGGCGGGCTTTGGGCTTGTGTTGTTTTCTTTGGTGGTTCAGGGATTGACGATGAAGCCGTTGCTGAAGCGGCTAAGGGTGGCGGAGGAAGGGACGAGGGATGAAGGATGAGGGATGCGGGAAGTGCTCTTGTGGCGCTTCTCAGGGGGGCGATGTATCCCAATGGTCTTACGTTCGTTCGACGAGGCGGTCGATCAGGAAGCTGGATTGCTCAAGGGCCTGGGTTGTGAAGCTGCCGAAGGTTTTTCCCACCTCGTCGAACATGCGGCGGAACGCTTCGTGGTCCTTGGCGTTGGCGATCCCGCGCAACTCTTGGGCCGCGGCGACGAAGGCCTCCGTGACTGCCGGCGTTTCCGGGTTTGACATTTGGATTGCCGCGTAGAGGTCGGGCGACTGGGCAAAATGCCGTGCCGACATCAAGAGCTCCATCAAATAGATCGGCGACGTGAAGGCGAGCGTCTTCTCAATCGACACGTCCAGCTTGGCGAGCGTCCGGCCCAACACCTCCGTCGAGAAGTGTGTGAGGACCTGCACGACGGCCATGGCGTGGTCGTGCTCCTCCGGCGTGGTCTCCATCATGACGAGGCCGCGTGCGTGGAAGGCCTGACGCAACCAGTCGGCCCACGCGTCGCCGCGCGCCGGACAGAGCACCACGCGTTGGCCCTGTAGCGAGTGTACGGACGGGCCGAACAATGGGTGGGTGCCGACGACACTGGCCGATGAAGCTTCGAGCATGGCCGCCACCGGCGCGGTTTTGACGGACGTCACATCCATGAGTAGGGCGTCGGCACGGACGAGCGGCCCGAGTTGCCGAATGACGTCGACTGTCGCGTCGATCGGAACGCTGATCACGACGACGTCCGCGGTCGCTGCGGCCTCTTGCGGCGTGAGCTGTGTGTCGAGGTCGGCGACCATGACCGCGTGACCCTGGTCGGCGAACATCTCCGCCATGCAGTGCCCCATGCCGCCTTTGCCGCCGATGACCGCGACGGTCCGTGGTTCGACGTCTATCGGCACTTCCGCCTTGAGCGTGGCTTGCAAGTCGCGGCTGGCCCACATGATGAGGCGGAATGCGCTCTCGACGAGTTCCGGCGAAAGGCCCAGCGGCGTCGCGCGATGTCGGCGATCGTCGAGAATCTCACGTTCGCGTTGGAAATCTCGAATGGGCACACTGTTGTCGCGCTTGTACTCCGCCACCTCGCCGATGAGGCTGAATCTTTTGGCGAGCAACTTCAGCAGCTCTCGGTCGACGGAGTCGATCATCGCGCGGAGGACGGAAAGAGGTCGCGCTTGATCTGTGTTGGATTCCGGAATAGGGGGTTTCATGGTT
The DNA here is from genome assembly GCA_964611695.1 of uncultured Planctomycetaceae bacterium. GTDB lineage: Bacteria > Planctomycetota > Phycisphaerae > UBA1845 > UTPLA1 > CAZTAR01. Next base: position 11,606 of record CAZTAR010000052.1, read on the forward strand.
TCGTGCGTTCCTCAATAGAGCGGGGGTTCGCACCGTCGGCCATACAAGGACGATAAACTCCGATTGTGACACTGTCTTGCTAGTTTATTATCGTCAATGAGTTACAGCTTCTGAGCCAATGGTGACCCTGGTGTCGTGCCGGCGTTTTCGTGGTTCACGAACAGCGTCCCAGGCCGTCGTTTTCGATGAGATGAAGCTTGGCTAGCCGGTTGCGTTTTCAGCCTTGGCACGCTGAAAAATCGTTAAAAACGCAGATTGCATCTGACCATAACTTGCATTTGACTCTTATTATCGGCATACTAATAGGAGGATCGGGAATCATTCTTAGCGTCGATTCATTCTCCTGCGGGTTTGGAGGTGCTAGATGTCTTCTGCGAATCGCTGCATCGTAATCGTATTTTCTACTTTCATCCTCTTCTTCACAGCCGCGCCAGTCGTCGGTCAGACCACTTGGTACGTGGATGACAACGCGCCAAACGATCCCGGACCAGGTGATCCGACCGTTAGCGATCCTACCGAAGACGGAACAGCCGCCCATCCCTTCGACGCCATTCAAGAAGCGATTGACGCGACGATTGAAGGCGACGAAGTTGTCGTTCTCGATGGGGTCTACACGGGCGCGGGCAACAAAGGCATCGACTACAACGGCAAGGGTATCACCGTCCGTAGCGAGAATGGACCGGACAACTGCATCATCGACTGCGAAGGGTATGGTAGGGGATTCTACTTCCATTCCGGTGAAGATCACGCAGCTGTAGTCGAAGGTTTTTCCATCACGGACGGATGGTCCAGCCAACACGGCGGCGGCATCTACTGCTACAACAGCGACCCATTGATCACAAACTGTACCATCATGGGAAACATGGCAGACAAAGGCGGCGGCGGAATCTACTGCCATGACAGCAACCCCTCGATCACAAACTGCACCATTGTCGGGAACACGGCGGACTCCGGCGGCGGGATCGATTGCCTATCAGGTAGCCCGGCCATTTCGAACTGCACCATCGCGGAGAATTGGGCACGGGACTCCAGCGGTGGCGGGATTTCATGTTCTTCCAGCAACCCAGCGATTGCAGACTGCAATATCGCGGGGAACACAGCGCGCAACGATGGCGGCGGTATCAACTGCGTTGCCTGCAGTCCGACGATCACAAACTGCATCATTGCCGGAAACTTGGCAGGTGAAGATGGTGGCGGTGCTTATTGTTTGTCCCACAGCCCAGCGTTCACCAACTGCATCATTGCGGGAAACACGGCAGGCGACGATGGCGGTGGTATCCGCTGCAACTCCGGCAGCCCGACGATCACAAACTGCATCCTTTGGGGTGACGCTCCACAGGAAATCTCCTCGTCCCCTTCCAGTTCGCCTGTCGTAACATATTGCGACGTTCAGGAAGGCTGGACCGGCGAGGGCAACATCGACATAGACCCCGGATTCGCTTTTGTCGATGACTACCACTTGATGCCTGGCTCCAGTTGCATTGATGCCGGGACGAATACTCCTTCGGGCGGTCTGCCGCCTGACGATCTCGACGGCAACCTCCGACCAGTGGATGGAGATGAAGACGAACTGGCGGTCGCTGATATGGGTGCCTACGAATTTAATCCCGACGCCCCTTCGATTGCCCTCTCCACAACGACGATCGACTTCTTCGTGCCGGTGGGCGGACCCAATCCCACCGGGCAAGAACTTGGGATTCGTAACTGTGGAGGAGGAACGCTGGATTGGACCGTTTCGGATGATTGCCCCTGGCTGGAAGTCGACCGCCAAGAAGGCAGTTCTTCCGGGCAGGTCAACACTATGACTCTGAGCGTGAATGCAACCAGTTTAACCCACGGCAAGTATGAATACGGGCTAGACGTTGCGGATCCTGGAGCAGTAAACAGCCCGCGCACAGTTCTAGTGGCATTGCACGTAGGTACCACATGGTATGTGGATGACGACGCACCAAACGACCCAGGCCCTGACGACCCGACCATCAGCGATCCAGCCGAAGACGGCACGGCCGCCCATCCATTTGACGCCATTCAAGAGGCGCTCGATGCGACAACCGAAGGGGACGAAGTCATCGTCCTCGACGGCAGATACAGGGGCGACGGTAATCGGAACCTCGACTACAACGGCAAGGGCATTGTCGTCCGTAGCGAGAACGGGCCGGAGAACTGTGTCATTGACTGCGACGAAGGGGGGCCCGGGTTCAACTTTCACTCTAGTGAAGGCCCTTCTGCGGTGGTCGATGGTTTTTCAATCACCAATGGATGGGGCGACGATGACGGCGGCGGAATCTACTGCGGCGGAAGCAACCCAACAATCACAAACTGCACTATCATGGGGAACACCGCAAACAAAGGCGGTGGGATCTACTGCACATCCAGCGACCTGACGATTTCGAACTGCACCATCAAGGGGAACACGGCGACTCGCAAAGGCGGCGGCATCTATTGCGATAACGGCACGTCGGCAATTACACAATGCACCATTACAAATAACTCAACAGGCTATGACGGTGCCGGAATCTACTGCGACTCCAGCATCCCGGCAATCACAAACTGTATCATTGCAAGTAACACCGCAGGCGGAGATGGCAGTGGGATCTACTGCGACACCTCCAGTCACCCAACGATTACAAACTGCACGATCGCGAGGAACACCGGAAGCGGCGACGACGGTGGAATCCACTGCGCATCCACCAGCTACCCGATGATCACAAACTGCATCCTACGCGGCAACGTGCCACAGGACATCTTTGCACCCTCCGGTACGCCAATCGTCACGTACTGCAATGTTCAGGGCGGTTGGGCTGGCGATGGCAACATCGATTCGGACCCCGGATTTGCTTTTGTCGATGATTACCACTTGATGCCTGGCTCCACTTGCATTGACGCAGGGACGAATACTCCACCTGGCGGCCTGCCGCCGGACGATTTTGAGGGGAGCCTGCGGCCACTAGACGGGAATGGAGACGAAACGGCGGTCGCCGATATGGGGGCCTACGAGTTCAATCCTGAAGCTCCGTCAATGGCCGTCTCCGCGACAACTATTGAGTTTTTCGCCCCGCTGGAAGGACCTAATCCTGAGGACTATGAGCTCAAGATTCGTAACTGTGGAAACGGAACACTGAACTGGGGGATTCTGGAGGATTGCCCCTGGCTGGAAGCTGATCCGCCGAGCGGTACTTCTTCCGGACAGATCAACACAACATACCTCAAAGTGAACGCTGCCAGTTTGGTTCACGGCGAGTACAAGCACTTGTTGACGCTGACTGACCCGGCAGCAGGGAACAGCCCACGCACTGTTCGAGTGCTATTGCACGTCCACACCACACTGCGAGTTCCAGCCGAGTATGCAACGATCCAGGAAGCCATTGACGCCACCAGCGTGTCGCATGATGTGGTGCTTGTAGCCGACGGAACCTACACGGGGATCGGGAACCGAGACCTGGATTTTGGCGGGAAAGAAATAGCGGTTCGGTCGGAGAATGGTGCCGAGGATTGTATTATCGATGCCGAGAACAACGGCCGAGGGTTCATGTTCCATTCTGGTGAAGGCCCCAGATCGGTGGTCGATGGTTTTTCGATCATCAATGGGGAGAGCGGCGCAGGTGGCGGGATAATCTGCCTTTCCAGCAGTCCGACAATCTTGAATTGCGTCATCGAGGGGAATTCAACACAAAGCATCGGCGGTGGGATCTTCTGCCATTACTGCAACCCAACGATCACGAGGTGTACCATTTCAGAGAACACCGCCGATCGCATTGGCGGAGGGATCTGCTGCCACGCCAGCAATCCAAAGATCACCGAATGCACAATCACGGGCAACGTTGCGCTGGACGGCGAAGGCGGCGGGATATCCTCCTGGAATGTCAACAACCTGACGATCACAGATTGCACAATCCTTGGGAACACCGCAGTTGAGGGCGGCGGGATATTTTGCGATGGTCCCTCCAGCCTCACGATCACCAACTGCAGGATCACGGGGAATACGGCAACTTTCCGTAGCGGTGGCATCTTCTGTGAGGCCTATAGCAGTCCGACGATAACCACGTGTACTATCGCTGACAACACGGCTGAATACGGCATGGGCGGCGGGATACTATGCTACGAAGGAAGCTACCCCACGATTACAGATTGCACTATCACGGGGAACAAGGCAGAAGACTCCAACGGCGGCGGCGGGCTCTACTGCGGTTACGACAGCAGCCCGATGATTGAACATTGCACAATCATGAACAACACCTCAGAAAGGAGTGATGGTGGCGGAATCGGCTGCTATGTGAGCAGCCCGATGATCACACACTGTACAATCGCTGGGAATACAGCCGACTACGATGGAGGCGG
>CAZTAR010000053.1:0-15713 GCA_964611695.1 uncultured Planctomycetaceae bacterium
CGTCGGCCGCTACACGATTTCGTAGTTTGCTCTAGCCGACAGCATGGCGGCGCACCAGTGCTTTATCGACAACGTATCGAAAACCGATCAAGTACGGTTCTTGGTGGCGTTCTTTCTGGAGGAGCGGAACCTGACAGCAACTGAGGCAATATTCAAAACACCGATGCGTTCGTTCCCTGTGTCGGAGGTGGGTGACCTGGGATTTCCGAACACCGAATGGGAGATTGGCCATTTCAGTTGGATAGGGGCTGTTTTAGAGTTTTTTCTCTCTTCCCTTCCCGCCGGGCATACACCCAGCCGACCGCTAGGTTTCCACGTTCGACCGTGTGAATGATCTCGAATTGGGCTTCGAGTAATTCGAGGGGCGGAAGGTCCGGCGGCCTGTCGCCGTAGCCAAGGAAGTTGTTGATGTGGACCAGGACGAAGTCGGCTGCCTCGATCGATGGCGCGGGCGGGACGTGGTCGCTGTCGGCGGTGAGGCCTCGTCGCAGGAGGGTGTAGTGCGGCTCGGGCGGGAGCACGTCGTCCACCATTTGGCCGGGTTGGTCTTCCCAGAGGAAGCTGACGACGCGATCGCCGGGCAGGACACGCGGGTCCGTGTTGCACCAGCGGATGAGTGATTCCACGCCGTCGCTCGGTGTCTGGATGAGGTTGCGGTAGCCGCGTGATTCGGCGCCGAGCCAGCGGTTGTGGACCAGGTCGTAGCCGTGGAGTTGGAAGTATGGATAGGCTTGACGGACGTTTGCTCCGAGGTGGATGAGCAACGCCGCGATGAGTAGATAGCCCACGGTATTGAGCTGGCGGCGGGCGCGGGTCAGGCCGCGCACCAGGGAGACGATGAACGCCGCCGTCGTGATCATGATGAGGGGGTAGATGCCCATCAGGTAGAACGTCTGTCTTAGGGGGAGGAGACAGATGGCACTGAGGTAGAGGACGATCGGCCAGACACAGGTTCGCCAGACTGCGTCTCGGCGGCTGCACAGAAGGCCAAAGACGAGGGCCGTCAGGGTGAGGATTCCGAGGGGCACGGTGAGCTTGATGGCCAGGATGCCGGTGTAGAGGCGGAGGTGGTCGATTAGCAAGACCATGGGAGCCTGGCCGTCCCAGCGGAACATCCGTCGGGCAAACTCGCGCAGGATATCGGGCTCAATGAGGTGGACCGGCATCAGGGCGCAGAAAGTGATTGTACCGAAGGCGAGGATGCCGAAGGCGTCGGAGAGTCGTCCGCGAGCCAGGAGGCGTTGATGCAGGACAAAGAGGATGATCACGAGCCAGAGACCGAGGATCACCGCCCAGCCGAAGATCGCCGCGGGCCGTGAGAAACACGCCGCGACAGCGGTGGCGAGAATGAGGAGCAGGCCTGTGAGGAGCATTGTGTGAAGGCGTTTGACCTGGCGGTGTGGCGAGGGCCTGTTGACGTTTCGAGGTGGGAGGGTGGTCCAGGCCAGCAGTGGGAAGACCACGAAGAGGCCGACCGCAAAAGTTTTGGCGCCGAGTGCCATCGCGAGGAGAACGCCCGCGAGTAGCCATGAGGAAGGACGCGGCTTGTGCAAGTGTCGCACGAAGGCCCAGATTGCAAGCGTTGCGAAACAGGCGAAGAAGATATCCCCCTCCGTCATCGAGATCCGGGCGAACGAGAGGAAGTAAGGAGAGAGTCCGAGCAATGCGGCGGCCAGCAGGCCGACGGTCGGGCCGAATAAGAGGCGACCGAGGGCGGCCGTGGCGAGGATCGTGATTGCGCCGAAGGCGAGACTGACCGCCCGCGAGGTGGCGAGGTCGTCGCGTCCCACGATCCGATAGGCCAGCGCATTGACGTACATCGGCAGGCGCATCTGTGACGCATCGAGCGTGGGTTGCTCGCCGATGAGGGGATGGTGCTCAAGGCCGACGGCGATCTTGTGGTCGACATGTTCGTCCCAGAGCGTCTCGATGTGGCGTGCCGAACACCAGCCGAGAATGACGGAGACAATCGTCACGATTAGTGTGGCCGGGGCGACGAATCGAGATGGGGATTCTTGTATCAACATGCGTCTATCACGACGTTACAGCGTAAGGTGAGCCGCGGCCAGTGCAAAGCGCCTTGGCGGGAAGGCCGGTACGCTGGTGCGAGAATGGAACGTGTTTGCGTGAGCGCCAGGACCGTGAAGCAATCGCGTGGGCAAGTGGGTTGACGAGAATGGGCACGACGCGGCTGGTTGCCCATTCCTCGGCATGGTTCGTCAAAGCTCGATGGGCATCGAGCAAAGAATTCGACCCGTTAAAGCCCCAATACCGGCGTAATGTCAGGAGCACGCTGAGAGATTGGACATCATATTGACGCGTCCGGACTTCGTAGGTGGAGGTGCGGCTTTTGATTTCGACATAGGCCTGGGTGTCACAACTGTCGCTGATCGACATGCCGAGAAACGGTTGGGCATCGATGGTGTGCCGCACGTCCGGGTGGTTCAAAAGGGCGGACAGGGGGCCGTCGCCGAGAAGCGTATCGGAAACAAGTTGATCGTGGTTGCCACGGTAGTCGAGATCGAAGCCGTAGATGACTTCGAGGTGGTCGTAGTCGAGTTCGCCGAGGGTGAGGTGGTACGGCGCCATTTCCAAAACGACCTGGCCGAGCCGTTCGGCGTCTTCGGTCATCAGTGGGTTGTGGCAGCCGAAACGGATCGCCGATGCGTCAAGACTCAGCCAGCGTCTGGCCCCGTTCTCCAAGTCATCTTCTTCCAGGAGCAACGCCCCGTCCTCTTGACGCCGGAGCTTTTTCATTGTGGGAAACTCGCGTTTGATTCCGTCGAAGAAGTGTAGGACGGTCTCGCGTTCGAGCCCCAGATCGAGCTTGAGGAATAGCCGTGTGGAGACGTGGAAGTCATCGCAGTGAGTGCCGAATGCAAAGTTCATCTTACGATTCCTCCGTGAACCAGTCGTTAATTCGGACTTTCACGTAGATTGTATTATGTGGAATGGCAAGCCTAGTTTCAACTGGTGCGTCTGGACGATGTGATTTGCGGCGCGTTGCAGGATGATGGCGACCTCTCCCAGAGCCTCCGGCCTCGGTTCTTGCTTTTTCCACAAATCGACAGGTTGATGAAGCATGGGGTAACGCCTGTCGGTGAGGCCTGTCGTATCTTGGCCCTGAATGGGCCAAAGGATCACAAGCCCAGTGAATCGCGCTGGGATCACTTCGACGCTTGCTTTCACAATGGGCTGCCTGGCGTGGAGTCGCCAGAGTTTTTTTGATTATTTGATCTCTCGATCAGGATCGACCAAATCTTCGCGGAGGTGTGGGGGTAGGGGCAGGGAACTCTCGCCTGGCTGTGAAGGCGATGCTTCATCTTTCTCATTCTCGGCTCGATGTTCTTCGAGGAGACGCCACAGCTGTTCGGTGACCTTGTCGACCCCCATACCGCTGACGGCGGAGATGCCCATGATCCGGTCCGGCAGTGCTTCCGCGAAACTTGCCAATTCCGGCGGATCGTCGCGGCCTGCCATGTCGAGCTTGTTGGCCACGATGAGCTCCGGCTTCTTCGCGAGGGCGGGGCTGTACTTCTCCAACTCGTTTCGGATCGTTTTGTATGCGCTGACTGGATCAGGTTGACCCTCCATCGGGAAGAGATCGACAAGATGCAGAAGAACTCGGGTGCGCTCGATGTGCCGGAGAAACTGATCACCCAAGCCCGCGCCTTCGTGGGCGCCTGGGATCAGGCCGGGGACGTCCGCAACAACGAATCGGCGATAGCCCGACAAAGCGACGATGCCGAGATTTGGCACAAGCGTGGTAAAGGGATAGTCGGCAATCTTCGGTTTGGCTCGCGAGATCCGCGAAAGTAGCGTGCTTTTGCCGGCGTTCGGCATTCCGATGACGCCAACATCCGCGATGAGCTTCAAGTCGAGCCGGAGCCATCGCTCGGTGCCCTCACCGCCTGGCTGGGCGAATCGGGGTGTTTGGTGTGTTGGTGTTGCGAAGCGTGCGTTCCCGTGTCCACCCTTCCCGCCTGGGGCAATACATATCCGCTCACCAGGTTCGACAAGGTCCTTCAGCAAGACGCCCGAGTTCAGGTCGTAAACGAGTGTGCCCGGGGGGAGGAAGACGGTTTCGTCTTCGCCCTTTTTCCCCGACCGGTCCGTCCCCATGCCTGGTTGTCCATTCTTGGCAGTCCAGTGGTGGTGGCCGGTAAAGTCGACGAGCGTCGATCGCTGTGCGTCCACTTCGAGGAAGACACTGCCGCCGTCGCCGCCATCGCCACCGTCGGGGCCTCCTTTGGGAATGCGTTTTTCGCGTCGAAAGCTGACGCAGCCATCACCGCCTTTGCCGGATCGGACACAGATTTCCGCTTGATCGATAAACTGCATTTTGAGGACTGCGCATGACCAGAGCCGCGACCGAGCAGGAGTTGATTCCGGTTCTTAGCAAGAGGGCCTTACCTGAGGACGATGACCGCTTGCTGACGCGCGCGGCTCTTAACGCTCGACCGTCAGCACGGCGACGTTTTCGCCCACGGCGCCTTGAGTCTTGAGTGACGAAGCACTCAGAAACTATCTCAGAATACCCCAAGACTGTGCAAAACTCATTGTGGCACCGCCGTCTCGGCGGTGAAAACACAGGCGAGACGCCTATGCCACAATTCTGAGATAGTTTCTAATTGTTTGCAGCGGCCAACGGCTCGATCGAGATTTTTGTGCCGTGGAACACAACCTTGCCATCCCGCAGGGCGAAGAGGGTGTCGTCCCGGCCCCGGCCCACGTACATGCCGGGTTTGAACGGCGTGCCGCATTGGCGGACGATGATCGTGCCCGTGGTCACGGCTTGGCCATCGTATCGCTTGACGCCCCTGAATTGGGGATTGCTGTCACGTCCGTTTCGAGTGGACCCTTGTCCTTTTTTATGTGCCATCGTCAGTTCCTTCAGTTCCGGCCTTTGGCTGAAATGAAACCAGCCAACCGACCATTTCGCTGATCCGTCGCCACACCGGTATCGAGAGCCTCCTAAAAAAGGCTCAGCGCATCACCCACGAAATGGGGCCCGGCTTAGGGGTCGCGGATCTTCGCGTTTTCATATCACCTGGCAGCGTGAAAGGCATTGCCAGAGTCTTGCGTAAGACGAAGAACTCCGGATTGTCGTCCGGTGTTCCTCCAGGGTTGTTATCGCCCGCCTTCTTCTGGGCGGCACGTTTCGGGTCATACTTGGGGTTCGGAATCGCCTTGGTCTCACCAGAGAGACCGCTGACATAAATAGTGAACTTGCTCACTCGAGGGTCGGGATCGCGGAAGATCGCGACGCTGGTTCGAGCATTGTCTCGTCCCTGCAATAAGCGGCCAATTGCCTCCACCGGCGAAGTCAAGAATGGATGGGTGTTGGCATATCTTTTCTTGATCGCTGCGAACACCTTAGGGTGGATGCCGACGATCGCATCGTCTGTAGTGATGCGCGAGGCCTTGGCAGGGTTGGTCTTCGCCTGATCGGCGGTCAGATCACTCTCGATTTCGTTGACGCGGACGATTGCGGGATGGAAGTCCACATCCTGGTGGGTGTTGTTGGTAACGGTGTAGAGGACATACCAATAGGTGGTGCCGCCCTTCCCTGTATCCACGGTAATCCGCATGGGAGGGGTCGCTTTGAAATTCAACTCCCACGAGACGGGAATCGGGCTTGGACGGATATCGTCATCGGCCATGACACCGGCGGTCGAGGCCAAAGCGAGTAACGTTGCACAACAGATTGTCGTTTGCATTCTGTTCACGGCATACCCTCGTGCGGTGCTGGCGTCTCCGTGCCCCGGCGAACCCGCTTGGGGAATCGCATCCGATCATGGAGCGCCGAACCTCTTAGTCTAACGGACTTTCGGGTCATGTCAACGGAACCTGCTATCATCCGATGGAGCGGCGGTGGGCCGGGGGTCCGGGGGACGGTGGCGGGCGTGCCTGGCGGGTCTGATCCCAACATCCCGGCACTTACTCTTATTATCGCGATCCACCGGTCCGGACTCAACCCTTTGCCTTGAAGTTCCCCCCATCATTCGAGTTCGGATGTATCAGTAGAAAACGGATGCAAATACGCTTGAATTTAATTGGGCCTAGTTGGGTGTTGAAATCACATCACCAGGCGCTGCGAGGTATGACTATTATCCCTCATAACGGTAACATGGAGGATGGTTTCGGTTTTGGCCCGCCCACCCGGCAACGCACATTGTGCCTGGCTGAGCCTGCTCCATCGCTCCGCAACAACGAACAGATCCTCGTGTCGGCCCCCTTCTGCCGGCATCGATCGACTGATTCGCGGGTTGAGGAGAAAGGGTCCGAAAATAGGTTTTTTCGGTCTGGGCGGAAGGGGATGTCAATGGTGAGCCAAGGAGGGCCGCGAGGAATTTGATCATGGCGATTGGGAGAGACGGTTTTTGGAAATCGGCGACAACGGCGACTTGCTTGTTGTTCCTGGCCTGTTCCCCCGCTGCGGCATGGGACGAGGACGGCCACATCATCATCACGCGGGCGGCCTTCGTGAAACTGCCCGAGACAATGCCGCAATGGTTGCGAACGGCGGAAGTTCGCGCGCGGTTGGAGTACCTCTCCGCCGAGCCGGATCGTTGGCGGGGCCAGCACAACAATCACCTGGACCACATCAACAGTCCGGACCATTACATTGACGAAGAGCTGTTGCACCCGTATGGCCTGAGTATCAAGACGCTTCCCCTCTTTCGACGCGAGTTCACCGACATTCTGGCGACGCAGCGCGCGTTACACCCGGAGAAGTTTGATCCGTACGACCGCACGCGCGACAAAAGCTACACGCATCTATCGCCGGGACTTCTTCCATATCGCATTGCCGAGGTCCAATGGAAGATCGCGGCGAGCTGGACAACGCTGAAGACCTACGAGAAGCACCCCGACCTGGTGACGAAAGAAATGATCGACAACGCCAGACAGAACATCGTTTACCACATGGGCATCCTGAGTCACTATGTTGGGGACGGCTCACAGCCGCTGCACACGACGGAGCATCACCACGGTTGGGTGGACCCGAATCCGAAGGGGTATACGCAGGAACGCGAGTTTCACCAGTACATCGATGGCGAGATCATCTTGCTCCACGGCTTCACTCCAGACTCTGTAGCCAAGAAGGCGCTCTCGCCAAGGACGATTACCCAGGATGGTTATTGGAAAGAGATCGGCGCGTATCTCTACGAGACGTATGAACTGGTCGAACCGCTTTATGCATTGGAGAAATCCGGTGCGCTCCGCGGAGAAGCGGGAAAACGGTTCATCGAGGACCGATTGTTGAGTGCCGGCTCGATGCTGTCCGGCGTGTGGGTCTCGGCATTCGAGGGGGCGAGGATCGACGATTTTCGCGAGAACCAGCTCAAGGAAAAGAAACATCGGCAGCAGCAGCCACAGAAGAAGATTGAGAAGAAAGCCGCTTGATGTTCCTTGCGTCATCGGGAGGCGCCGCCGGACTCGGCCGTGATCCTCTCGGGGAGGTTGTGTCGACTCGGGATGACTTCGCCGGTTTGGCGGTGTTTAGGCCACGGGAAGCTTCGACGTGAAGTTGACGGCTGAATTGCTTGTTTCCGCGTATGCCCAGGGCGTCTTTCCGATGGACGTGGATGGGAAAATCCGGTGGTTATCGCCGGACCCGCGGGCGGTGATTCCACTGGAACGGTTTCACGTTTCGAAGACGCTCGGCCAACTTTGCCGGCAGCGCAAGTTTGATATCCGCATCAATACGGCCTTTCCGGAAGTGATGGATCGCTGCGCGGATCGCGAAGAGGGGACCTGGATATCAGATGAAATCACCAGGGCCTTTTGCACCCTGCACCGACTCGGCCTGGCTCATAGTGTCGAGGCGTGGCGGGAAGGGCGGCTGGCGGGTGGACTTTACGGTGTGACATTGGGCGGCGCGTTCTTTGGAGAAAGTATGTTCTTCCGGGTTCGCGATGCCAGCAAGGTGGCACTCGTCGCGTTGGTTGACCGGATGCGGATGAACGGCTTCACGCTTCTGGATGTGCAGTTCCAGACCGACCACTTGCAGAAGTTCGGTGTCGTGGAGATTCCGCGCGAGGAATACTTGCGACGTATCGCTGCCGCCATCAAGCTGGAATGCCACTTCGATGACAAGCGACAGCGCCAAGTGTAGCAAATATCACTTAGAAACTATCTCAGAATTGTGGCACAGGCGTCTCGCCTGTGTTTCCACCGCCGAGACGGCGGTGCCACATTGGGCTTGGCATAGTCTTGGGGTATTCTGAGATAGTTTCTTACCCCACCGCGCATTGGAAACGCCTCTGCGATGCCAAGCATCGCAGAGGCGTTGATGTTGTCTCAACGCATTGAAAAACCGTGTCAGTGTATTCACACAAGCGGGCTGCCCATGCGTGTCACCGGGACGGCATGCGACGCGTCCTACTACTTCTTGGCCGGTAGAATTGCGTCTTTCGCAGCCTTGGCGATTCGGAACTTGACCACCTTCTTCGCCGGAATCTTGATCGGTTCGCCGGTGGCGGGATTGCGTCCCATCCGTGCTTTGCGTTTGACGAGGACGAGCTTGCCGACACCAGGCAGGGTGAAGCCGTTCTTGGCTTCCTTGTAGGCCGTCGTGACGAGCGTATCCATAAACGCGACGACTTGCTTGCGGGTCATTTCGTTTTTCTCCGCAAGATGACTGATCAGTGTTGACTTACTCATCGTTTTTGTGTTGGCCATTGTTGGCTCCTTGACCCTGGGATGAACCGTCCACGGACCCGCGCCTTCGCGGCCCAACTGGGCGGAATCTTAGGGGGTCACCGGTCGAATACAAGATTATTGCAGCTATTTTCAAGGTTTTTTCGGACTAAGGGGCATAAAAGTGTTGTTTTTAGGGGTCTTCGGGGTCAACGGCAGCCTCAAAACGGGTCGCTCCAATGGGAATTTACGAGTCGCCTTCATTCTGCTGCCTTCGAGATATTGAATTGGAACGATCCATAACCGTCGATTTCGAAGTGTTCGATCGTCGTGCCGGGCGGGATCACCACCATGCACGATCGGGAGAGGGCCGTGTCATCCGCACGAACGACCACCACGGGCGGCTCCTCGCCGTTGGCAGGTTGAATCGGAAGAACGACCAGTGTCAATAGGAAGGAGGCCAGAACGCCGAACCCATTAAGAAACTATCTCAGAATTGTGGCACAGGCGTCTCGCCTGTGTTTCCACCGCCGAGACGGCGGTGCCACAGAGAATAATGTCACAGAGAGTGGCGCTACAGAGAACAGTGCTACAGAGAACGGTGCTACGGGAATGGCGCAACAGGAAAACGTGAATAGCCGCAACGCCTGTTGTTGCATGGGGTCCGCTCCCTTTGTGGTCCGTCTTGGCTTTACCGTTACACGGAAACAAGACCGGCATCCCGAGCAGGACGGTTCAAGCCCGGACTGTCGAACTCCAATCGGCGGAGACTTCCGCGACGGCTTTGATTGTGGCTTCGACATGCTCCTCGGTGTTGAACGGGCCGAAGGAGAACCGCACCGTGCCGTGGGGGCTGGTGCCGTGGTGGTCGTGGATGAGCGGTGCGCAGTGGAGGCCGGTGCGCGTTTGGATGCCGTACTCGACGTCGAGGACTGTGCCGACGTCGGCCGGGTTGCAGCCCTCGATGGAGACGGAAAGTGTTGCGACACGGTTCTTGAGGTTCTTTGTTCCGTGGATCGTGACGCCGTTCGTTTCCGAGAGGCCCTGCTGGAGTATCCCAAGTAGGGCGATCTCATGGTCGTAGACCTTGGTCATGTCTCGTTCGGAAATCCAGTCGAGCCCGGCGGAAAGGCCAGCGATGCCCGCGAGGTTTTGTGTGCCGGCTTCCAATCGGTAGGGATACTCTTTGAGGTGGTACGGATTGGCGCTGGCGACGCCGGTACCGCCGTAGATCGTGCCTTCGATTTCAGCGTCGTCAGCCACGCAGATCCCACCTGTACCAGTCGGGGCGAACAAACACTTATGTCCCGTAAACGCCAGAAAGCTGATGTGACAACGAGTCATGTCGACCGGAAGGATGCCGGCTGTTTGCGCTGTGTCTACGGCAAAGGGTACGCCCTCTTTCTTGCAAACCGCGCCGATGGCTTCAATGTCCTGCACAACGCCTGTCACGTTGGAAGCGTGGTTGACGATGACGAGCTTGGTGTTCTTTTTGATCGCCTTTCGAATGTCTTCCGGATCGAGATAGCCCTCGTTGTCCGGCGATACGTATGTTGCCTCGGCGCCCTCTTTCACCTTGTGATTGACGGGCCGGATGACGGAGTTGTGTTCGAGGGCGGTCGTGACGACATGGTCGCCCGGGCGGAGGGTGCCGTTGATGATGAGGTTGAGGCTCATCGTGGCGTTCATGGTGAAGACGAGGCGGTTGGGGTCCTTGGTCTTGCCTGCGTCGGCGAGGCTTGGGTTGAAAAAGGCCGACAGCCTCTGGCGCGTGGAGTGGATCATCTTTTCCGCGTTCAGGGCAAGGTCGCAACCGGTGCGGCCGGGGTTGACGCCGTTGTCTCGGTAGAAGTCCCGAACGGCGTCATGGACGGCGTCGGGTTTTGGGAAGGAGGTCGCGGCATTGTCAAGGTAGATGATCTGCTCCATTAGTGCTTCCTTACTGGCAATCGAACGGGTGTGTTTGTCGGCGATGTTCTTCGGGACTCAGAGGGACTCACCACCATTACATCATGCTAGTTTAACACGTCGTTTGAAAGTGGGCCAGTGTTGGGGTTGCCCGCCATTGGAGAGGCAGAGGGTTCGACGCGGAGAGAGGCCGTCGGGACTCTGGACACTGTGGCGTTTGGAGAATGCATCTCTCCGAAGCCCTGGAAATATGGTACGCTCTCCGTCGGAAAAGTTGTTCCGGAATGAATCGCCACCGGCGAGATGCCGGTGCCACGTTTTTTCACAAGGGCTGTTAACTCTTCGGTCCAAGGGCAGGCGGCGGTTGTCCGATTCGCGGAAACCGGGGGTCGCCGTTGCCTTCAAGCTCGTGTATTCTAACGGCCTTGGTGATGTGTGATCAGTCATTCCGGGTTTTGGAGGAAGATGATGAGTCTGTTTTCTTTTCGAAGTGTTTCTCGAGTTGTGGTTGTGGCTGCCCTTGGCACAGCGTGCCTCGGAACCACGTGTGTCCAGTTCTTGGCTCCCTGCGGGGAAACTTCGACTGTCACGGTCAAGTTAATCAACGATAGCTCGACAGACACTGTAGCCCCGAATCTGGGTTTCTGTCCGAACGGCATGGCCAACCAGCCGCACTATTTCGTGAGCACACCCCCGGTCCTCGGTCCCGGCGAAGAGATCACCTACACCGCCTGCCAGATTGCCGGCGGTTATGGAAACTGCGATACATACTCGACAGACTTCATGGTTGGGCTTTGCGGCTGGCAATACGGCGCGTCAGCGGAAAACCTGACCGCGACGGCGAATCGCTTCGGCGGTCAAATCGGCGCGCAGTTTTTCTGCGGCGACACGGTCACGCTGCGATGGACCGATACCGGCGCGACAGGTGGAACATGGACCTCCGAGGTGGCCACCGCGACGGGCAACGCCGCGCCAACCGCAGACTTCCAAGCCCTCTAAGAGAGCTTTCGAGGAGGCTACGCTCAGCAATGTGGCACAGACATCTCGCCTGTGTCTTCACCGCCAAGAAGGCGGTGCCACAGTGAAATGGGCGGTAGCGGTATTGTTTTGGGTTCCACGGGCGGCTTGGCCGCTCGTGCCGACACAGGCAGCAAGCTGCCAATGGCACTCCCCAGAGAAACGATGCCGGTGCTGAATCGGCAAGGCTTCTCGCTGTCCGCTGGAGAGGAATCTGTCGGCCGGGGTGAAATCGCATGCCGCCTTCTTTTAGAGTTCGTTGCCTTCGCAAATGTGGGGTAGGGTTCCTCTTCGCCTTGTCAGTGGCTTGTGCGCAGAGCGGAAGCACAAGCTCGTCCGGCGTCGAGGTCCACACTGCGGCATCACAACCCGGTTCCGTGTTTAACTGGCAGTACGATACGGGCGGCTGAGTCTACGCCACACCTGCGGTCGCAGGCGATTCGCTCTTCGTTGGATCATGCTCCGGCATCATGCGGGCGTTCGACGTGCGTTCCGGCAAAGTGCGGTGGCAGTACGATGTGCGGTGTGATGGACAGCAGTTTGCCTTTCACGGCGACCCGTTGGTTGCGGAGGGTCTCGTCGTCATTACCTGCGACAACAGTTGGAATACGGAGGGTACGGGACACATCTACGCCTTCGATCAGCGAACCGGCAAGGTCCACTGGAAGCACCGTGAGCAGACCGGCATCCCCAGTGACCTCGCACGGCTGGGTCGGACGGCCTTCGCCGTGACACTTGCGGATGAGTTGATCGCGATCGATTTGGGCAGCGGTCGACTGTGCTGGCGCTTTGCGGGTAGCATCGCCGACAACGAACCAGACATCAGCGCCTCACCTGTCGCCGCGGGGAAGCTCGTCTATTTCGGGACGCGGGACGGAGACGTTTTCGCCCTGGATGCACGCAGCGGAAAGGTCGCCTGGAAGCGAAGCCTCGGCGATCGCATTTGCACGAATCTGATCGTGGACGGAAACGATCTCTTCGCGGGCACGCCGAAGGGGGGGCTGTTCAAGCTGGACCGGCAAACCGGGGTTGTCACGGGCAAGACCGACCTGTTGGCTCGGCCGTGTCGCGTGCCGGTGTTGGCCGGCGGGGCACTGATCGTGCAATCCGGTGTTCAGTCCCTCGTGTGTCTGGACCGTTCTTTGTCGAGCGTGCGCTGGAAGTATCAAGCTCCCGATCGTTGCACCTCGAAGGGGCCGGCCGTCCACAACGGCGCCGCGCTGATCGGAACCACCAAAGGCGAGATCATTGCCCTGTCAATCGAAGACGGGACGGTGTGCTGGACGCACAAACTCGGAGGCCGAGTCCGGAGTATAGGGAACATCAGGGATGCCCTCTGCGCCGGCACGCTATCAGGATTGTTGTACGTCTGGCCCGCCAAAGATTGAATGGTCTTCGGGTCGACCGGCTGGCTAGCGTCATTCACGGTGTTCGCGGACCGTTGGCCGGCACGTTTGATCGAGGACTCACGCAGGAAACGTGAAGCTGACACATCATTCGTGGTCCGAGAACCGTTGACGCTGGCTTATTCTTTTTGGGTTCCGTACTCGCCGGTCTCCAAGTCGTTGATCCGTTTCTCTTTTCTGAGAATAATAGACATTAGCATGGTTCTGACTAAAGCCTGATCATCCAAGGGGGAACTGCGCGGTGGCTAAGATACGGATCAAGAACGCCTGGTCTCAGGCCAGGGCGAGACGTGTTTGCGCCGTTTGCTCAACCCTGTTTGCCGTCGCGATCCTGATCGGGTCGCGGTCGGCGAGCGCGGATGTGATCCACACGTCGCTCGAACCCCCGGGCACCATCCTCCCGCCAGGGACTCTCGACATCGATCTCGACAACGACGCGTCGGCGGATTTCGTTCTAACGCTTGACCTGATGGGCAATCTGACGGTCGAACCAATCGGTAACGGCGTCGCGGTTGTTGCGGAGGGCGCGTTCGGGGTTGGAACGGCCAGGCGATACCTCCGTTGCGAGACAATCAGCGGACTCCACAATTTTCAAAGTGCTCAATTGCCGCTGAACGGTTTGTGGGTTGGAGCGACGAATGTGTACCTCGGCTTGCGATTCTCCATTGGAAGCGAGAACCACCTTGGTTGGGCACACTTGGATGTGTTGCCCGGTAACAGCAGTCCGATGCTTAAGGGATATGCCTACAACAGTGTTCCCGAAGGCCAACTCAGCGGTGACCTGATCGGTCCTGGTCTGACTGCTCCACCAACGATCATTTGTCCGTCCGACGCCTCGATCAACTGCGATCAATCAGATGATCCGTCGCAGACGGGCTCGGCTACGGCCACAGATGCCTGCTTTGGTCCTGTCACGGTGACATTCGAAGATATGATGACGGCCGGAGCGTGTCCGCATGCGTGGTTCGTGACTCGAACATGGACTGCGACCGACGAATACGGCTTGACCAGCACGTGCGACCAACTGATCACCGTGGCTGATTCGGACGCGCCGACGCTGACAGTTCCGGACGATGTGACGGTCGAGTGCGGCCATTTGCTCGAACCTTCGGAACTCGGTCAGGCGATGGCGACGGACACTTGTGATTCGGCGCCTGTCGTCACATTCGCCGACACTGCATTGGGCACTTGTCCAACGGTCATCACGCGAACCTGGACCGCGACCGATGCCTGTGGGAACGTGGCCACATTGCCGCAGATCATCACGGTCGAGGACACAACCGCGCCGGTGATTGTGGATTGTCCCACGTCTCAAGTTTTGTCATGCGATTGGGCTTGCCTCGCGGTATTGCCCGACTTCGCCGGTGAAGTTTCAGCCACGGATAACTGTGATTCCGAGTTGACGATCGAGCAGATTCCCGCTGCCGGAACCTCGCTCGATCTCGGCGAGCTCGAAGTCACCATCACCGTCACCGATGATTGCGGGAACAGCTCGGAGTGTCCCGTGAGCGTCAGCGTTGTGGACGATACGCCGCCGACGATCACGTGTGCCGAGAATCTGATTATCGACGCTATAACCGGCACATGCGCGGCAGCAGCGCCGGACCTTGGCTCGCCTGACGTGGGCGACAACTGCGAAGTCGACACCGTGGAGAACGACGCACCGGCGAGCTTTTCCGTTGGGACCACCACGGTGACCTGGACCGTCACCGATGCGAGCGGCAATGCCGCGACGTGCGAGCAATGGGTCACCGTGCGCGACATTGACGCGCCAATCCTTTTTTGTCCAAAGGATGTTGTCATTGATTGTGGGGTTGCGACGGCCCCGGCAGGGACCGGTGGTATGGCGATTGCCATGGACCTCTGCGACCCGGCGCCTGTGGTGACGTACGCCGATTCCGCATTGGGTGGTGCCATGATTGGCTTCGCTCGAACGTGGACGGCGATCGACACCGATGGCAACGTCGCCACGTGTGACCAGCACATCTTCATCCAAGACATGACGCTGCCGACGATCACGATTTGTGCTGAGGACCGGACACTGACGGCCGACGATTCCGGAATGGCTATTTTGCCGGATTTGACCACGGAGGTAATCGCCTCCGATGCTTGTGGTACGGGCGTAATGATAACGCAAAGGCCGCCGTCGGGGACCGCCCTTCCTCTGGGCGAGACTCCGGTCTGGCTGATAGCGACCAATGCCGTGGGCTTTGCCGACATGTGTGTTGCAACGATCACCGTCGTGGCCGGCGAAGGCGATGACCCGGGAACGGATCCCATTCCACCCGAGTTCACACCGGGCTACCCCTGTGGCCCCGCCCGTTACTTGTTATCACGGTTCCTCATGCAGTCTTTGTTCGGTGTGCCAGTCTGCGGCCTGGGTTGGTTTACGTGCGTGCCGATGTCATGTCTTGGAATGTTGGCAATGAAGCTTCGCTTGCGCCGCCGGCGACAAGCTCGCCGGTAACGGAGCCGCCAATCAATTTACATCTGCCAGTTGGCTCCCCACGTTGACAGGCTTGTTGTTTCCTATTTGAGCATATCCATCGCAATCGTAGCGTCCGACGCCCCTGTCGGACGTCGATAACTAGAGCATTTTAGTATTGAGAGGGCATGCTTCGCCGTAGCGTCGGCCCCCCGTGGCCGACGGGGATATCCGTTTTGCTCGCCCCCCACAAGACCGGACGCTGACCGCTTGCTGACGCGCGCGGCTCTTCTATGAAAGCCCGTTGCGTGTCA
>CAZTAR010000054.1:0-7878 GCA_964611695.1 uncultured Planctomycetaceae bacterium
CTACGTACATAATCCACCACTGCGCGCGTAAGCAAGCGGTCGGCGCTCAGCCAGAGCAGCGCGTGTAAGCAAGCGGTCAGCGCTCAGCGCGAGGGGCTTCTGATCAAAACAGATACCGTGTTATCGTACCGTCCGCCCCCCGTGTCGGACCTCAAACACCAACGGCCACCCCAGGCCGACAAGGTCCGTTTCATCTCCTTACAGCACAAGACGCAGAATCCATCCGAGCACGTCACCGCTCGCATAGATGATATCGATAATCTCATCCGAACCAATGTCATCATCACAGCCGACCATCAAGATCGGCAGACAAGCTGCGGCGAGGGTCAAAGTCAATTGTCCAATTCGGGCCTTCATGGTATTCCTCCACTATCTGATGCGAGGCTGGGTTTCTTCCCTGGGAGTAAGACACACAGGAGTGGTTCTCGGTTAGGGGTTCTTCGCCGAGAACGTAGGGAATCCATGAGGAACCCCCGCGCCCAAGGCCAGGGAACCCCCTGCGAAAGGGCGATAACCTCCCCAGACCCCTCCAGGCGGCATGTGAGGGTCCGATTCAGAAAAACACGACTGGAAATAGAATATTCGTCACCGGCAAACCCAACCGAATAGAGAGTAGCGAGGGAATCGACGGGCCGTCGGCCGCGAGGCCGATTCATGCGTGGAGGCAAAATACCGTGGCGATGACAGTTCCTCCCCCTTACAAACGTTCGACCAAGCCGGGAGGCGCCGGATACAACGTATCCCGAGCTTGCTCCCGACCGCGACAAACGCCACGGAAGGCTGAAGTACCTCCCGACAATCCATTCGACCTCGAAACCTTCGGACGTAAACCCCGCCAGGGCAGTGTACCCTGGAAAACCGCTGTGCTGCTTCTGTTGGCCGCGGCCGGCTTGTTCGCATACAGCATGCACCAGGATGTCCTGGTCGGCCGGATCGCCGCGCCGATGTTGGCGTTGGGCGCGCTCCACGGTCTGTGGCGCGGCGGTTTCCGAAAGGCCATCATGCTGGCCGCCACAGTCCTCGTCTTCTACGGCGTGACGACATACGGCGGCGCGGCCGCACAACTTGTGCAAAACACGACCGGTTCAACCAGCACGGCTTGGGGATATGGAGGCCTCAGTTTGGCCGCTGTCATCATGCTCGTCTTCACGAGCATCTTCATCAATGTGATTCGCCGCCGGCACATTCTCAAACGCCCGGTTTTACGAGGATTGGATCGCCTATCCGGAACGTTGATCGGCGTCGCCGAGGCGATGTTTATCATTCTGGCGATTTGCTGGACGGCCGTTGAGATTCGCCCACACGCCGTGCTCGTCCGCGATCACACGGATACCCCTGTCAGTTCGTTTCAGCAGGAATTCGCCGCCGGCATTGTGCGACTGGCGGATGAGGTCAGCGTCGGCCCGATGGGCCGGCTCGTCGATGCGACCAACCCGATCGACCAGATTCCCGTGCTGCGCAAGGCGATGGACGATCTGAACCGAACAGGACAGTTCGATCTCGAGGGCCTCGATCCGGAAACTGCCCGCACGCTCAACGAGTTGCTCAAGCAAACCCCTGCCGGCGACATGGGCGGACTGCAAAGCGTGTTGGAGCAATTCGAGAACAACAACAAGAAGGCGGAACAGTTGCGCAAACAACTCCCGCAACCAAGCCAGGCCAGGCCGTAAGTGTCCACAACAGACTCGGCGGGCACGAACTGCTAGGCGGCAGAACCGAAAGTAGCGTCGGCCCCCTGTGGCCGACGTGAAATACAGAGAGGTTTCGCCTCATATACGTCGGCCACAGGGAGCCGACGCTATTAGTGGAACCGCAGTCCCGGCGGTGAGGTCACGGGAGACGCCCATCTCACAGGTCTGGTAAGAGTACTTTAGAATCGCAAGAAATTAGCCAGCAGCTTTACACCCTCGACAGTCAGGAAACTCTCCGGGTGAAACTGCACGCCTTCCAGCGGCGCGGTGCGGTGACGGATGCCCATGCATTCGTCCTGGTCGGTCCAGGCGGAAAGCTCGAAGTCGTCACTAAGTGTTTCTTTCAGGACGGTCAAGGAATGATAGCGTGTGGCGACGAAGGGATTGGGGACCCCCTCGTAGATCGTCTTGCCGTCGTGGAATACCTCGCTTGTCTTTCCATGCATGATGCGTTCCGCACGAGTGACCGTCGCGCCGGACGTGTGGCCGATACACTGGTGTCCTAAACAGACGCCGAGGATAGGAAGCTTGCCGCGAAAGTGCAGGATCGCGTCGTTGCTGATGCCGCCTTCAAGGGGCGTGCACGGACCCGGCGAGATGATCAGATGGGTGGGCCCCAGTTGCGCGATGCCATCCACCGTGATCTCGTTGTTTCGATGCACGGCAATCTCGTGTTTGAGGGCAGGCTCGTCGAGGCCGATTTCGCCGAGTCGCTGGACGAGGTTGTAGGTGAAGGAATCGTAATTATCGATGATGACGATCACGTATCACGGGCCCCTGAATGACCGTAGGTTCTCTTGGAATAATCTGCACAGAGCGTACCACGGCAAGGGCATCGGCGGCAAGTTCGGCATGGAGCTGAGACGGCACACGTCGGCCACGGGGACGACGCCACCGGCCCGTGGTCGTTTGAGCAGCCGCGAACACGCCGATATGATCCCACCGACCTGCTCAAACCAGACTGTTTGAGCGATATTCTTGGAGTCGTCCCGTGGACAAAAAACACCAACCGGGCTTCGAAACGTTGTGCATCCACTTCGCGGAAGATCGCGAACGTCACGAGGGCGCCGCGGCGCCGCCGCTGTATCAATGCTCGACGTTCACATATCCGGACTGCGAACAGTTTTCCCACTTCAAAGACCCACAGTCCCCGCGATTCGTCTACTCCCGCGTGTCCAATCCAACGACCGAGCTGATGGAGCGGAAGATAGCCGCGTTGGAAGGGGGCGAAGCCGCGCGTGCATTCGCGTCCGGCATGGCGGCCATCTCCGCGGCGATATTGTCATCCGTGAAAAGCGGTGATCACATTGTGACGGTCGAGACGGTGTACGGCCCGACACGCGAATTCTTCAGCGAGTATCTGCCGCGGTTCAACATCGAAACGAGCTACGTGCGCGGGACCGAGATCGACCAGTTCCGCCAGGCCCTGCGGCCCAACACCAAACTGATTTACCTGGAATCGCCATCGAGCCTACTGTTCGAATTACAGGATCTGGCCAAGGTCTCCGCGCTTGCATCAGAGAAGGGCATCACGACCATCTGCGACAACTCGAACGCCACGCCCTGTTTTCAGAACCCCATCGCCTTGGGCGTCGATCTGGTCGTTCACACCGCGACGAAGTACCTCGGCGGACACAGCGATCTTGTCGCCGGGCTCGTGGTCGGCACAAAAGAGCGGATTGCCTCGCTATCGAAATGGGAAGGTGAATTGCTCGGCGGCGTCGCGGATCCGTTCACAAGTTGGTTAATGCTGCGCGGCCTGCGGACGCTCTCGGTTCGCATGGAACGACATCAGAAAAACGCGGCGGCAATCTCACGCCTGTTGGAGAGTGACGCACGCGTGGCACGTGTCTTTTACCCGGGTTCGGAATTCTGTCCACAGGCGCCATTGGCGCGGCGTCAGATGCGTGGTCAGTCCGGAATGTTGAGCTTCGAACCGCGCAACAGCAACCGTGAGCACGTGCATTGCATCGTGGATGCCTTGGAGTATTTCTGCATCGCGGTCAGCTGGGGGGGCTATGAGAGTCTGGCCATCCCACTCGAAGTTCCCGATCCGGAAACGGGAGAAAAGACCTGGATCATCCGATTGAGCGTGGGACTCGAGTCGATTGAGGACCTGAAGGCGGACATCTACAAAGCCCTGGGGCATCTCTGAGAACCGTGGAACGGGAAACTACCTGCCGTACGGGAGTGGATTCCCGACCCTGGCCACATATTCCCATTTCTTCCTAAGGTTGTTCAATCAGTTCGGAAAGCCGGTTAGAATCCCGGGTTGATCTCAAACGCTGTGGCAAGAGCTGCGGCGGTGTGCAACGCGGAAGGACCAACATTGGCCGCGATCAAACTGCTGATTCTGGATGTCGACGGCGTCATGACCACGGGAGCCCTCCCCTACAACCGAAACGGGAACGAGGTAAAATCCTTTTGGGTGCAGGACGGCTCGGCGATCCACCTCTGGAGGTCGAGCGGCGGGAGCGTCGCGGTGATCAGCGGCCGGGAATCCCCCGCAGTGATGGCTCGGGCAAAAGACCTCGGCATCGCCTCCGTGACCCAGGGTGTGAAGGACAAGGTCCCGGCCTACGAGGCGTTATGCCGGGAACACGGCGTCTCCGACGCGGAAACCGGCGTTGTTGGCGACGACTATCTCGACCTCGCCCTGATGCGTCGCTCGGCCTACCCGATTGCGGTGGCGAACGCTGTCGCGACCGTGAAACGTGCCGCGCGTTACGTGACCCGGCGACGCGGGGGTGAAGGAGCGGTCGCGGAAGCGATCGAGCGTCTCCTTCGGCATAACGGAACGTGGTCTGATCAGATCGGCACGTTCTGCTAATCAGGTTGACGCTTCTGAAGGCAAATGAGGCTTACGGATGCATAAGAAGGTCTTACTCGCGCTGGTCACATTCGTCTTTGCGACCGGCGCGTATCTTGTTTTTTCGAGTGGCGACCGCAGCGAGGAAGTTCCCTCTGGCGAGGAAACCACCGAAGCGGTCCGTCGATTCGTCACGATTCCGACGACACAAAAATCTCGCACGATTCAGGATGTGGAAATCCCGTTCCGCCCGGGCGAACGCACCCTGGCCCGAATCTACGACGACGTGACCGGCCGGCTCAAGTATCAACTCGAAGCGAAAAACTGGGAACCGACTTCTGACTCAGGGCAGGAGTATCGAATCGAGGATTTGCTGATCCAGCTATTCATGCCGCGCGGACAGATTACCTACATCAGCGCGGATGAAGCCGAATTGGTGCTCGCTCGGCGGTCGCGAAATCGAATGGAACCGCAAAGCGGATGGCTTCGGGGGAACGTGAAAATCACGATCGACCGGACGACGACTGAGTGGCGCGAGGAACATCCGGAGATTGCCGATCGATACGCGCACCCGGAGGAGTTGATCCACATCGACATGGAGGACGCCAAGTTCGATTTGGACCAGGCGGAGTTAATCTCTCAGGGCGATGTGTTGGTCGACGGCCGCGACATTCGCATCGAAGACGTCCGCGGGTTGACCGTCCAGTGGGACCAGGTCGACAACCGCCTCGACATCCTGCATTTCGAACACGGCGGACGCATGGCGATGCGACGCGGCGGGAAGATGGTGGACTTCGGCCTGCCCGGCACGCAGCGCACCCCAAAACCGGTGGACGATGGCGAGAAGCGCATTCGCACGCCGGGCTCTGCTGGAATCGTCGGCACGGCCATGGCGGATCACTCCCCCACCGGCGCTATTCCGGATTCAGTCGTACCTGGAGCGGGAGCATCGGGTACGACCCTTCAACCCGCCGGCTCGAAGCCGGATGGTGCAAACACCACGACAGGGAAGATTGCCACGAACAGGGGTGAAGGCGGCACCGCCACAGGCCCTGGCGCGCACGCGATGGCAATGAAGCCGATGTCGGTCACGACCGTCACGGCGGACGAGGCGGCCGCGGCAATACGCTTTGAGGGCGGCGTGGTCCTGACGAACCAGCCAAGATCACTCTCCCCGATGGCGGCATCAGGTTCGCCGTCTCGCTCGGTGAGCGAGCCTCATCAGACAGGCGAACCTCAGCCCTTGCGCGACCGGGAGGAATTAGCCGAAGCACTGGCGTCAATGAAGGATGAGGCTCGGTCGGGAAAGGCCGATGCGGACTCATTGGAGGCCAGGGCAATCGCCCTGTTGAAGTCCAAGTCACGAAAGCGAATCCACACTTACAGAGCCGTTTTCGAGAACGACGTCATCGTGGAGCAACGAGACGGCCTTCGGACGATTGGCAAATTGCAATCGGACATGCTCGAAGTCAATTTCGATTTCGGTGAGCGGCAGCGCGCACTGACAGACTCGAGACGCCCGCCAAAGGCACCCCCTTCAGACGAACCCGATCCCGCGGATTCTTCCGCTTCGCCCGATCGCTTGGCAAGCGACCCGGTACCGTTGGAAGAGGACTTGACGAAGTTGGTCCTGACCTGGAACGGCCCGCTAGAGCTGCGACCGCTGAAGCTGCCGCCGGCTGAGCAGACGGGAGAGCGGTTCGACGCGATCGCAACGGGCAAGCATGTACACGTCGAGAGCGAACAAGGGACGGCCTCCTGTAAGCAACTTGTCTATCGGCACGAACGCCGGCAGGTATGGCTGGCCGGCAGCACGGCCGAGCCTGTCGAATTGGGTGTCAGCACGGCCCGGAAGCTGGTGGGCAGGGAGATTTTCTTTGACCAGAAGCGCGGCCTCGCCGTGGTGGAAGGCGCCGGCATGATGATGGATTCCGGCGAGGAGGAAGTCGCCGGTGAAGAAGGCGGTGACGTCTTCGCGTCGCTTTCCCGCACGTCTTCGCTTGTTGGTGATGAGCCTGTTGTGACCGAGGGCGCTGCGACAGGGAACGTTGTGACAGAAGACGCCGCGACCGAAGGCCTTGTGGCCGCGAGCACCGCTGATGCGAAGATCGAAATGGCGGCCCCCGAGAAGAAGAAGCGAAAACCAGTCGAGATCCGATGGTCCCGAGGCGTAGACTTGGAACTCGGACGACATACCGTTCTTCAAACAAACGCGTCAACGGGATTACGGGAACAGAAACAACGTGAGTTTCTCCAGAGGGCTTGGTTTCACGGCGATGTCCTCATCAAACGGGATGAAGAGGAGGTGTCCGCGGAGGAATTGGCCGTCACATTCGGCGCGCCTTCTTCCTCTGATAACATGGCCGACTACATCGAACACTTAAACATGGCGGGCAATGTGCGCCTGTTGCGGGGCAAAGAGGAAATTTCCGCTGAGCGGTTGGACGCGGAGATGATCTTGACCCCCACCGGTCGCAACATCCCGCGCATCGTAGATGCCGAAGGCCAAGTGGAGGTGACGCAGGCGGGCCGGGAGATCAGAGCGGAGAAAATGCACGTCGTGATGGCGGAGGTCAGGGATTCGGATCGCGCTTCCGCTGATGACGATCTCGCCATCTTGGGAGATTCTCGCCTCGGAATCGAGTCGCTAAACGCCAGCGGCGATATCCTGATCAAAGACGCCCCCCGAAACCTGAAAGTCAGTCGCGCCGATTCGCTCGTCTGTTCGATGCGAGGTGGAAATCGTCTTGTTCGTGCGACCATTTCCGCGGACAAATCGAAACCGATCGCACGCGTTCGGTTAGGGGAAGTGGCGATTCACGGCCACCTCATCGAGTTGGATCTCGACAGGGAAACCGCCGACGTGCCGGGTCCCGGCGAATTCTGGATGCAAACAAAGAAGGACTTCATCGGCCGAAAATTGAAGGAGCCGGCCGCCGTCAAGACCACCTGGACGGACAAGATGGAGTTCCGCATGGCCCAGGATTACGGCACCTTTGTCGGAGACGTCCACTGCAAGTGCCCCCCCGCTTCGGAAGCCCACAGCGAGTTACCGTTCTTCTCGATGGATTGCGACAAACTCACCGTACGCTTCGGGCATACGCCCCCGTCGGATGAAAAAAAGAAAAAGCCTGACATCATCGACCGGGTGTGGGTCCTGGACAAGATCATCGGAAATCGGGCGACTTTGAAGCGCGTCGATCCGTCACAACTCACCTTCGAGTCGAAAGAACCCGTGCATATCCTTGCCGAAGGCCACGCCGAAGCGATGAGCCGGGAGTACGGCTCGGGCGCATCCGGCAGTGGCAAACAGGGACGCCTGCTCAGCGGGCTGTGGGTGAAGGGTGAACAGATCGTGGCCGACCTGGCGCGCGAGCA
>CAZTAR010000054.1:7888-15604 GCA_964611695.1 uncultured Planctomycetaceae bacterium
GTACCATGCACCGGCGGCCTGTTGATCGAGGATTATCAATTCGACTTGTCGAAAGAACGCGGCGGGCTCTCGACGAGACGAACGGCAGGCCCACCACTCATGAGTGCGGTCCGCAACGAAGGCCCCAGCCAAACTGCCGTAACCTGGAAGAACTCGATGGACTTCTTCCTCGATCGCGGACTCGTCGCCTTTGACAACTCTGTCGAGATGGTGCATTGCAGCGGCGGACAGATGGTCATGCGAGATGAGCTGGCGACTGCCGCGGGTCTCACCCCGGAAGATCGGACTCACCTCGGAATGGGACGCAAAGCGCGTCTGTCGTGCGGACATCTCCTACTCGAATTCGAATCGTCAAGCCGAAGATCCTCATCCTCGGATTCGTCGTCGCCAGTTCGGGCGACCGATCTGAAACGACTCATCGCCAAGCACGCGGTACACATGCAGGAAGAATCGAAGAGCCTGATGGGCGAATACTTGCAGTACCTCAGCGAGATCAACGAGGTGCGGTTGGAGGGGGTCGCCAATCTAGATGCACGTATCACAGATCAGGACGAAGTCACCCAACGCCTCACGATGTGGCGAGGACCGCTCTTGATCTGGGATCGGGCAACCAACCGAATCGAAGCACCAGGCGCGACAATCCAAGCGACACGCCGGTAAGCGGTTGACGAAAGAAAGCCGCCGGCTATAAGCCTGGAACATGCGTTAGCCAGAAGAAGAGGTTCCCGTTGTAAAGAACCCTCGCATTTTGAACTCACTGTCGATCTTCTGGTACAACAGGATGAGACGACGCTTTCCCCCGCCTTGCGAAAGGTCCAGAGTGACCGCATATGCATCACCATAGCTCTTGTCATCCGGCACAATATTCAGCTTCTTCACATCATAGCCCTGGTGTTTCAAGTCCTCGGGCGTTTTGATCGCAAGATCCTCGATTACAATGCCGGGTTTTCCGCAGTCGTCTAACATGTTGCGATAGAATTTTCGGAGGTCGCGAGCATCAAAAATGTATCCGTTCTCTCTGCCGGAGTCGAATTGGAAGCTGGCCTGCTCCACCAAGACATCCAAGCCTTCTTCCCCCCCCTGCTTAATGGCTGATACCCACTCTCCAGCCAGCCGACAAACGATTTCTTGGTCAGTAGCAACTTCGCCCTTCAAATCGAACGGGCTCGGGACAATGCCAAAGTAGGTTAGAATGGCAACAATGGCTGCTATGGATGCCAACAGTCCCGCTGTAACGACTGCCAGCTTCGACAGCCAGGGCCGTGAGGTCCAAGGTGCGCCGAGTCTTGATCCGTTTCGCATCCGTCTTCACGCCCATGATCAAGCGGGCAGGTCACATCCACCCTTGAGCAAGCCCCATCCGTGTACCCCACCCGGCGAAGCTTGCTATTCAGTCCGATAATAACATGACAAACCAACGACGACAATTGCGGTTTTCGCGTTATCGGTCAAGACGTGAAAAGTTCTTGAGAAGAAGAAAAAGAAAAGGTCCCATAACCGCAAGTTCAACATAATGCGATGAATGACATTATGAGAGCCTCAACCTTTTTCAACCGGCTCCGAGAAAGTTGGCGCGCAGCTCGCGCAAACAGAGGCAAGGCTGAAACAGGATTGTGAAGGATGCGATCTACGCTTGCAGCCTCTTCGCCTTTTCCACGGCTTCATCAACCGAACCGACGTACATAAACGCCTGTTCGGGCAAGGCATCGTGCTTACCGTCGCAGATTTCCTCGAAGCTCCGGATGGTATCTTCGAGTTGCGTGTAGTTGCCGGGGAAGCCGGTGAACTGCTCAGCTACGTAGAACGGCTGACTGAGGAATCGCTCGATCTTCCGCGCGCGGGCGACGGCGAGCTTGTCCTCTTCGCTCAACTCATCGACACCGAGAATCGCGATGATGTCCTGCAAGTCACGGTATCGCTGGAGAATGCGCTGGACCGTTTGAGCACACGCGTAGTGCCGATCGCCGACATACTGCGGATCCAAAATCCGACTCGATGATGCGAGCGGATCGATCGCCGGATAGATGCCCTTCTCCGAGATGGACCGGGCCAAAACAATAAAGGCGTCAAGGTGGGTAAAGGCCGTCGCCGGAGCCGGGTCGGTCAAGTCGTCCGCCGGAACATACACGGCTTGAACACTTGTGACAGCGCCCGAACTCGTGGAGGTAATCCGCTCCTGCAACTCGCCCATCTCCGTGGCGAGCGTGGGCTGGTATCCGACCGCACTCGGCATACGCCCAAGCAACGCGGAAACCTCCGATCCGGCCTGGCTGAATCGGAAGATATTATCGATAAAGAGCATCGTGTCAGCGCCGGAATCGTCGCGGAAGTACTCGGCCATGGTCAGACCGCTGAGCGCGACACGGAGCCTCGCGCCAGGCGGTTCGTTCATCTGGCCGAAGACCATCGCCGTGTGCTCGATGACCTTCTTGACTTTGCCCTCATTATCCTTGAACTCGGCCTCCTGCATTTCAAGCCAGAGATCGTTTCCTTCACGCGTGCGCTCCCCCACGCCGGCGAAAACCGAATAACCACTATGTTCACGGGCAATTCGGGCGATCATCTCCTGGATGATGACGGTCTTTCCGAGGCCGGCACCACCGAACAGACCGGTCTTGCCGCCACGGACGAACGGCGCGAGCAGGTCCACCACTTTGATACCAGTCACAAGCTGCTCGGTCTTCGGCGTGAGGTCGGCGAACTCCGGCGGTGCGTGGTGAATTGGACGCCAATCCTTCGCCTCGACGTCGCCAAGACCGTCAATAGGTTGGCCAAGAAGATTGAACACACGGCCGAGGACACCCAGGCCCACAGGCACAGAAACGGGGCTTCCGGTGTCAATAACCTTGGCGCCGCGTTTGAGGCCGTCGGTGCTGCCGAGGGCGACAGCGCGGATTCGACCGCCACCGAGGTGGCTGGCAACCTCACATGAGAGCGTTTGCTCGACGGACTCGGTACCGACCATCCTCTGGACGTTCACATGCAGGGCGTTATACAGGCTTGGCAGTTTGTCCTCGGGGAACTCAGCATCAAGGGTAGAGCCGATCACCTGTGTGACGCGGCCGACGTTCTTCTCAGTGGCAATCATCACTTGCTCCTATACGGGCAATAGCAAATAGCTAATTGCGAATTGCGAAAGAACCGGCTATCGCTCCACAGTTCGCAATCAGTTGTGTCCTCTGGTCTTCTTCACGATCGTCGTGAGGATCTTGACGAGTTCTTCTGCCTCCAGCGTAATCTCGGCAAGACGAATCTTTGAAACCAAACCGGCCTCACCAACCAGGCGCAGCCAGTACTATGTCTCCCTCGCTTCAGACCTCGCGATGTTCATGCGATCAGCTTAGCGCTTCCGCACCACCCACGATATCCAGCAACTCAAGCGTAATCTGCGTTTGCCGCGCCCGGTTGAACTGCCGCGAGAGCAGCTTGATCATATCACCGGCCGCGTCCGTGGCAGCCTTCATCGCGACCATCCGAGCGACCTGCTCGCTGACCGCCGCATCCGTGAAGCACTGGAACAACCGAACCTTCACCGTCTGCGGCAGCAAGACTTTGAGTAGCTCATCCGGCATCGGAGAAAACTCGTACTGAGCCGCCTGGGCCGATGCGTCAGTCGGTTCGGGCGAAGTCGCATCAGCGGCTTCAACCTCTCGGCTGAGCGGAAGCAATTCGATCCCTTCGGCAACTTGCTTTCCAGTCGAAACAAAACGCATATACGCGACGCTGACAGAACCAATCTCGCCGGCGATGTAGCGGTCCATGTATTCATTGGCGATCGGCTCGACCTGCTCGTAACGCGGACGGTCATCAATATCCGTAATCGCGCGATCCACCTTACGCCCGAGGAACTTGAAGTACCCGATCCCCTTCTTCCCAACAACGTGGCATTCACAAGGGCGGTCGCTGGAATCCTTCAAGTGCCGGATAGCCGTGCGAAGGACGTTCCCGTTGTAGCCGCCGCAGAGCCCACGGTTGGAACTCAGGATCAGAAGAATATCCTTGGCTGCATCAGGGTTCCGGCGCAAAAGAGGGTGATGCACCTCTTCTCCCGTCGCGGCGGACAGTTCTTCCACAAGCTGCGTGATCTTTTGCGTGTAGGGTTTCGTGGCGACGGCGCGCTTGAAGGCCTGTTGAAACCGGGCCGTTGCGATCAACTGCATCGTCTTCGTGATCTTGTGGATATTCGTAACCGCCTTGCGGCGCTTGACGATTTGTCGAGCATTAGCCATCCAACGACCCTCGGATACTCGGAAGGATGAGGAAACTAGAACACAAGATGAAGACGTCCCCCTGCCGCGCCACCATCACTCCGATTGTTGTCGTCCCGTGTTGTCTATTCTGCGATGCCGGAAACTGGTAATCGTCCGCCTGGGACCCTTTCGCAAGCTGACAACCTCCTGATACCGTGCGGCGAAACGGTCGAACACCTCCCGCGACAACGGATTCCGCCTCCCATCCTGACACGAATCGATCTCGGCCAGGACCAGTCGACCTTCGGGAAGTTGTGATTCCAGGGCCGCCCAACATTCGAGGGTGACGCCAGCGCCGCCGATCGCCACCAGGGCGTCGGGCTTCATCTCCGCAATCAGCGGCAACGCGTAACCTCGTTTCGGTGTATCGATGACGAGGCAGTCGGCGCTGCGCAGCGCCGCCGCAAGACGAATGTCGCTCGGCTGGGCGAAAAGCTGCCGAAGGCCGAAGACGTGACTCGCAAGCGAAACCGCCAGAATGGCAATCACGGTGCGCCGCATCCAGAGCGGCCTGGCCTCGGACCCGGCCCGAACGACGAGACAAGCCGACACCAAAACGAGTGGCGCAAGATACTTCGCTTCGCCGGCATGTGGCGGGATCCGGCCGCCGGCCAACAGATACACCCACACCCCACACCAGCCCAGGGCCGCGCACCACAACACCCGGTCGACCCATCTGCCATGACGCCACACAAAGACCGCGGTCACGACGAACAGGAACACGGCAATGATCACCGGCGCCGGCGAGTTCTTCAATGCCCAAGGCAGGGAACACCATGCCTCCGTCAGGCTTCTGGCAATGACTGAAGCAGCGCTTCCGATCGCCATCCCGGTTTCGTCGGAAGCGATCGCGCCGTGCGTCGCAAGAACCTCTTTTCCCCAAAGGAGCACTGGCGCGACGAGTACCAATGAAACCGAAGCTGCGACCGCCAGAACCGGCCAGCGCCGCCACTTGCCCGAAAGCAAATGGACCAACGCCGCGAGAAAAGCGACCGCAATCCAGGCCACCGTCCCGAACTGCGTCCACAGAAGCGCCGTGGGGGCCAACGCCAGGAGCATGACCGTATGCCGCAAGGGCTGTCTCTCTTCCCAAAGAGCGATCAACGCCGCAAGACTGATGGCGACCCCCAGATAAACGAGCGCGTATTGCCGTAATTCCGTCGCGACATCCATCAGCACAGGCGAAGCGAACAGCCAGGCAATGCCGAATAGTCTCGCACTGGGCGTCGACCTCGGCCAGACCCACCGCATGAAGAGCCACCCGGCCACCAG
This sequence comes from uncultured Planctomycetaceae bacterium, assembly GCA_964611695.1. GTDB lineage: Bacteria > Planctomycetota > Phycisphaerae > UBA1845 > UTPLA1 > CAZTAR01. The sequence goes on from CAZTAR010000054.1 coordinate 13,411, forward strand.
AAAAAACAGCGTGCCGATGAGCCGGAAAACAAGAATGTGATCCGGCGCCAGTGTCGCCAATCCGTGCAGGATCAGAAAGTAAAGCGGCGGATGGATATCGTTGTGAGAGAGCGAACGAATGACGTCCCTGGCACTCGTGTCGTGAGCCGGCCGCAGGAGTCCCTGCAATTCGCTTGCGGGACGAAAGGTCAGCCTGTCGAGATTGGCATAGAGCTCCTGTATGCGATCGGACTTGCCAGCCGCGACAAGAAGCGAAATCGCCTCGTCGTGTTCGAGAAGACTCGATGATCGATGAACAGCCAGACAAACTTGGATCACCAAAACGGCGACCAGCAGTAAAACCACCGCGAGGCGATACTGACGCAAAACCAATCCTGGGCGATCTGGAATGGGCGGGGTCCTCCTCAGGATTGTTTTGCAAGGCGTTTATGTGGGGACGTTTGGGCGTCATCTCGTAGTTGCCGATCGTGGTCGCCGCTCATGGTCGCCGACTACCAGTTCTCCGTGCGTGCCTATGCTTCCGCCGATGCGAATCGCTTCTTGAAAGTGCCGATGATGTCCTTCAGTTTCGCTTCCATGGCGTCATCCATCACCATCTGTTCCGTAAGCTCTTTCCAAACCTCAGGCAGTTCGTCGTTAATGTGCTTGAGCAACTGCGTCTCGAACTCCGCGACCTTGGAAAGCGGCAAGTCGTCCAGGAATCCCTTCGAACCCGCGAAGATGCTGATGATCTGATCCGTCACGTGATACGGTTTGTACTGCCCCTGCTTCAACAGCTCGACCATCCGGGCGCCACGATCCAACTGCCGCTGGGTCGCGACGTCGAGATCCGTGCCAAGCTGCGCGAACGCCTCAAGCTCGCGGAATGAGGCGAGATCCAGTCGGAGCGAACCGGCAATCTTCTTCATCGCCTTCACCTGGGCGTTACCACCGACGCGACTCACGCTGATGCCAACGTTCACCGCCGGCCGAACACCCGCGAAGAACAGATCAGGCTCGAGGTAAATCTGCCCGTCCGTAATCGAAATCACGTTCGTCGGAATATACGCCGAAACCTCGCCCTCCAACGTCTCGATCACAGGCAGGGCGGTCAGTGAACCGCCCGACGTCGGATCAACCACGACCTCATGCCCATCCATGCCCTTGGCATCCCCTTCGGCCTCGTGCTTCCCGGGAACGCCGATGTAGGTCTTGCCGTTAGCGCCGCCCTCTTTGTACTCGCTTCCCGCAGGCACAACGGCCCTGCGCTCGGCAAGCTTGCAGGAACGCTCAAGGAGCCGGCTGTGAAGATAGAACACGTCGCCGGGATAGGCCTCTCGACCGGGAGGACGCCTCAAGAGCAACGACAACTGACGATAGGCCTGGGCCTGCTTCGAGAGATCGTCATAAATGCACAGGGTGTGTCGCCCCTGCGTGTACATGAAATACTCCGCCATCGCACAGCCCGCGTAAGGAGCAATGTACTGCAACGGGGCCGGGTCGGCGCTGGAGGCCGAAACGACGATGGTGTAGTCCATCGCATTGTGTGCGCGGAGGGTCTCGACGACGCTGGCGACGGTTGATTCCTTCAAACCAATCGCAACGTAAACGCAGATGACACCCGAATCGCGTTGGTTGATGATCGTGTCAAGCGCGATCGCCGTCTTGCCGGTCTTCCGGTCGCCAATGATCAACTCTCTCTGACCCCGACCGATCGGGATCATGCTGTCAATCGGCTTGATACCGGTCTGGAGCGGCTGCGTGACCGGCTGGCGTTCTGCGATCCCCGGCGCGGTAAACTCCAGCGGCCAGCGGCGATCGCTGGTGATGGAGCCTTTCCCATCAAGCGCCATGCCGAGAGGGTCAACCACGCGCCCGATGACCGCGTCACCCACAGGAACACTCAGCAGGGTGCCGGTCGTGCGAACAGTGTCTCCCTCTTTGATGCCAAGATAATCGCCGAGGACAACCGCACCGACGGAGTTCTCTTCGAGGTTCATCACCTGTCCGATGGCGCCGTTCTCGAACTCGATCATCTCGCCGGCCATCGCGTTCGTCAGGCCGTACACTTGGGTGACGCCGTCGCCGACGGCGATGACGCGACCGACTTCAGAGGCCTCGAGCTGTTCCTGGTATTGCGCGATTTCCTCTTTGATAACCGAGGTAATCTCGTCAACCTGTATCTTCATCGTCTATCCTTCCGTCACGAATCTGG
>CAZTAR010000055.1:0-15573 GCA_964611695.1 uncultured Planctomycetaceae bacterium
GACCTTGCCCTGCTCGACCATCCGAATCAGCGGCACGTAGTCCAGCGGGCGGCACCCCAATGATCCGACAATCTCCAGCTCTTTGAACATGATCTTGCCGGCGACGATTGAAATCGCCTCGTGCGTGTAACCCACGACGCAAAGCCTGCCCCCGACGCGGACACACTCAAACGCCTGCTCGATCGTCCGCGGATTGCCAATGACCTCAATGGCGATGTCGGCGCCGCCCTCCGTCAGTTTCTTCACTTCCTTGTCGATCCGCTCGACCTGCGACGCGTTGATCATCTTCGCCGCGCCGAATTCACTCGCCCATTGCAACTTGCGGTCGTTGATGTCCACCGCGATCACGTACGCTCCTACCGCCGCGGCCAATTGCACAGCATTCACGCCGACGCCGCCGCATCCGAAGACCACCACGCGATCCCCCGGCTGCACCCGCGCTCGGTTTTTCACAGCGTGAAACGGCGTCGAGAGCGCGTCGGCGATAACACTCGCCTCTTCCAACGGGATCGACTCCGGCAGGTCCAACGCATCCTTTGCCGGCACGGCGATGTACTCAGCGTATGCCCCGTCCAGGTGATTACCCAGCATCTTCATGTCGCTGCAGATATTTTCCCGACCCGCACGGCACGCCATACACCGCCCGCACGTCAAGACCGCGGGCAATAGCACCCGCTGCCCCGTCTTGACGTTCGTTACATCCGCCCCGGCCTCTTCCACAACGCCCGACGCCTCATGCCCCAACACCATTGGCGGCTTCTTGAACGTTGGCACGCCGTGCTCGATGTAGTGCAAGTCGGTATGACACACGCCGCACGCCGCGACCTTCACGAGAATCTCGTCATCGCTGATCGTCGGCACCGGGATATCTTCGAACTTCAACCCGACGTCTTTGCCATGGAACACAAACGCTTTCATGACTTCGTCCTTTCAGCGATTGACGATTTCAGATTGTCGATTCACCGTGACGTCACGCATGTTTCCATGCGGGCACGCGCTTTCCCATGAACGCCGCGATGCCCTCTTGAGCGTCCGACAGCTTCATCAAGTCGTCGAGATACAGCTTCTCGACTTGATCCAAGTGCGCCATCATTCGCTCACGCTCAACCATGACCGTGGCGCGCTTTGCCAAACGAACCACCGGACGGGACAGCTTGCGAATCCCGTCCAAGAACGTCTCGACGGACGCGTCGAATTCGTCGGCGGGATACACATGATTCACCAGGCCGAGCCGATGCGATTCATCCGCCTTGATCGTTGCGCCAAGCGAGTTGAGTTCGATTGCCTTTTTCATCCCCACATGAACGGGAAACAAGCAAGCCGCGATGGGTGCGAAAACGCCGACCTGAACCTCAGGCTGGCCAAACTTCGCACGGTCGGATGCCAGCACGATGTCACAGAAACAGGCAATCTCGCAGCCGCCGCCCAATGCCGCACCCTGCACCGCGGCAATCGTCAATGCGTCTGTCGAGGCCAGCTTGCGGAAGATCCCGTGGAACAGCCCGATCATCTCGTCAACCTTCTCGGCAGTGTGCTCCGCCACATCGACACCGGCGCAGAACGCCTTCCCCTCGGCCCGAATCACAACCGCCGCCAGATCGCCAGCGAGCACCGTTTCGAGCGCGGCATTCAGTTCCGCCATCATCGGAATGTGCAAGACGTTGACCGGCGGTCGATTCAACCGAATCGTCGCAATCCCATCAGCAACGTTGACCTTCAGGAATTCCTCTGCCATTCGTCAATCCCTAATTTCCAATCGTCAATCGTTAGGCTTCCCGCTGGATAACCATTGCCATACTCACACCGCCGCCGCCACAGATACTTGCAATGCCCAGTTCTTTACCGGTCCCTTTCAGCGCGTGGTACAGTGTCACCACAATCCGCGCCCCGCTGATCCCCGTCGGGTGCCCCAGGGCGATCGCGCCGCCATGCACATTTAGCTTGCTGCGGTCCCACTTTAGAACGCGCTCGTTCGCCAACACCTGGACCGCGAATGCCTCGTTCACCTCGATCAGGTCCATCTGGCCCAGGGTCATCCCGGCTCGCTCCAGCGCCGCCGGGATCGCAACGCCCGGCCCTTCGCCCATCGTTTGCGGTTCGACCGCTACGTTTGAGTACGCTACCAGCGAGAAGAGGGGCTTCGCGCCCAACGCCTTCGCATGCTCGCGCGACGTCATCACGAGCGCCGTCGCACCGTCGGACATTCCGCACGCGTTCGCCGCGGTGACGGACCCGTCCTCCTTGAACACCGGTTTGAGTTTCGCCATCTTCTCGACCGAGGTGTCCCCGCGAATCGTCTCATCTTTGTCGAACGTGGTGGCAGGCGTCCTACCCTTCGCAGGCACCTCCACCGGCACGATCTCCTTGTCGAACCAGCCATTCGCCTGCGCCTTCGCGGCTTTTCGGTGACTCTCCACGGCGAACTCGTCCTGCTCCTCCCGCGAGATGTTGTACTTGTCCGCGAGGATCTCCGCCGTCTCCCCCATTCCGGCGCCGCACAACGGATCGACACTATCGGCCCAGCCGTCAAGCAACGTTCGGTCCCCCATCTTGAAACCATCCCACCGGCAGTTCTTCAGCAGGTACGGGATCGTGCTCATGCTGTCCATGCCGCCGACGACCACCGTCTTGCCATCGCCCAGCCGAATCGCCTGCGACGCCAGCATCATGCACCGCATCCCAGACGGACACGCCATGTTGATCGTCTGCACCGGCACGGAAATCGGAATGCCTCCACGAACCGAAGCCGTCCGCGCGGGATTGGGGCCGTTGCCCGCCTGGCGACAGTTGCCGAAAATCACGTCGTCGATCCCGTCCCCCGCCAGGCCCGCGCGCTCGACCGCCGCACGGATCGCAACCGCGCCGAGGTCATAGGCGGCCATATCTTTCAGCGTTCCACCAAAACGCCCCATCGGCGTCCGCACCGCACTGATCGCTACAATGTCTGACAATTCCACGATTACCTCCGTCGTGCTGCCCCAGACAATCGTCAATCTGCAATCGTCTATTACCTGTTCAAATGTACTGTCCGCCGTCCACCTGGATCACCTGTCCGGTGATGTGCCGCGCTGCGTCGCAGCAGAGGAACGCTACGACCGTTGCCACCTCTTCCGGCTTGCCCAGTCTGCCCAGCACGATCTCCGCCAGGGCCGCGTCGAGCACGTTCTGCGGCGCGTCTTTCATCATGTCCGTTTCGATCAGGCCCGGCGCCACGGCGTTGACATTCACGCTCGATCGGCCTAGCTCGCGTGCGAGCGCCTTGGTCAATCCGATGATGCCTGCCTTCGACGCGGAGTAGTTCGTCTGGCCGAACTTGCCGCGGAGGCCGTTGATCGAGGTGACGTTGACGATCTTGCCGGACTTCTGCTCCATGAAGATGCCGACGGCCGCCCGGATGTAGTTGAAGTAGCCCTTGAGGTTGGTGGTGATCACCTCGTCCCATTGCTCTTCCGTCATCTTCCAGCTTACGGCATCCCGGTTAATGCCAGCGTTGTTGATCAGGATGTCGAGGCCGCCGAACTTCTCGCGGACTTCGTCCACCATGCACTGGGCGTCGGTGAAGCTGGCCACGTCGGCCTTGGCTGCCAGCCCCTTGCGGCCCATCGCCTCGATGTCGGCAACGACTTGTTTGGCCTCGGTATCGTGGCGTCGGTAGTTGATCGCGACATTGGCCCCCTGACGGCCGAGTTCGCGTGCGATCGCCGCACCGATGCCGAGGCTGCCGCCGGTTACGATTGCCTTCTTGCCTTCGAGTGTCATGGTTCTGTGCAACCTTTCCAGAGCTGGCTTGTGTCAAGCTGGTTTATCCCGGCACAACCACCGGGCCGACACGGCCCAGCTCGGTCAGACGCCTATTCTCATTTCAGCGATGCGCCACACTTGCCGCAGAACTCGAAGAATGCCGGTATCCCCTTCGCCTTGCACTTCGGGCACGACTGGGCGTAGGGACCCCAGAGGAACTCGCTCGACCCGTTCGGGTCCGCCATGCGCTTCCGCATCCCGACGAAATCCACTTTCCGTTTTTCCACAAAAGCCGTCATGCCCTCGTGCGGCTCCAGGCTGGTGTAGTGCGTGGACAGCCAGTCGCGCGCGTGCCCCGCCGTCGCGTGCCACGCCGCATCCTTCCAGTAGTTCACCTGTGCCTTCGTATACCGCGTGCATTCGAAGAACTTGTTGACCACCTGGTTGCACACGTCCGCAACGACCTCATCCAGCACCGACAGGTCGATCGAGTAGCCGTCTTTGCCCTTGAGCGCCTTCTTGATTTCCTCCGGCGTGGCGCGCGTTTCAAACGGATTCTCCCAAGGGTCCGTGTTCCAATCGGCGAGGAACGTCCGACCGTTGCTGAATGTCGTACGGAAAACACCTTTCGCATCCTTGACCGTCGGCACCACCATGTTAACCAACCCCATGGAGAGGCACGTAAACGCGGGATATCGCTGGTTCAGGAACAAGATGCCCAGTGCCTTGCGATCGCCGACATGCACCGGCAACCACTGCGTTGATCCACCACACGCCACGGAGCCGACGCCCGTGCCGACCTGCGCGATGAAGGCGTGCTCGCCCATGGCGGCCAGGTCACAGGCAAGCTGGCTCTCGTTGCCCCCGCCGACGGCCATCCCGTTCAATCTGGCGATGACCGGCTTGGCACAATTAGTGATCGACTCGATGTAGTCTTTGAAGCAGCACATGTACTTCCAATAGTCGCGCGGCTTCTGGGTGTATTCCTTCTGGTATTCCTTGACGTCGCCGCCCGTACAGAAGGACTGATGTCCTGTGGACGTGAAGACGACGACCGCAACGTTGTCATCCCAGGACGCATCCTGAAACGCGGCGGCCAACTCCTGCAAGGCGGGGGTGCTGTAGGCGTTGAAGTTGTGCGGGCGATTGATCGTCACCCGGGCAACCCAATCGCGTTTTTCGTACTGCACTTCTTTGAAATCGAGTGATTCGGCGTCGCGGGGAGGGAACATGCTCATGATGAGATTCTCCGTTTCACATGGCGACACATGCGGATTTGTTTAGAAACCACACGGCCGCGACGGACAGTAAACCGAACACCTGTTCGATTACCGAATCCATAAGGTAGTGTGTCTTCTTTCGCCTTCCTTGGCCCAAATCGTCTTCCTCAGTAGACGAGATTACCGCGACATTGCCGTTGTAGTCAAGCACTTTTCTCGCTTATTTGCTTGACATCGTGTATGATGAACGGCATAGTTGTGGAGAATGGAGGAGAGTTCGCAATCGGAGTTAGTCATTCCATGAATCAACGTAGAGTCGAACGCTCGTTCGGTCAGCCGGAGGCCCCGGACCGCCCCCACCGAAGTTCCGTCGTGCGAGAAGGTTACGACGCCAGATTGAATCACGTCCTCGAAACCGCAGCCGACCTGATGGCAAAGGATGGCTACGAGCGGGCCTCGATGAGAGCGGTTGCGAAGGCGTCAGGCGTCAGCCTCGCGGGCCTGTATCACTATTTTGACAGCAAGGAACAAATGTTGTTCCTCGTGCAGTTCCGCACGTTCAACTCGCTCTTGAACCTGCTTCAAGAAAAACTGCACGCGGTCAGTGACCCGCTCGAACAACTGCGCATCATGGTGCATACCCATGTGAGTTACTTCGTCGCAAACATGGCTGCGTTGAAGGTCTGCTCCCACGAACTCGACTCGCTATCCGGAGAGGGCTACCAAGAAACGAATCGGATCAGACGGGCGTACTACGACATCACCCGCTCAATCGTGGATCGCGTGTTGGACGCTCATGCCGGCGACAAGAAGCTCGACCGGCACGTCGCAACCATGTCCCTGTTCGGCATGTTGAACTGGTTGTATCGGTGGTATACTCCGAAGCGCGGCTGCTCACCTTCGACGATCGCGAACCAACTCACGTCGCAGTTCGTTCACGGCCTGCTGGGGCCGAACGATGAAGCGTAGCGCTGTGCGAGGACAAACATGCGGAACAAAGCCGTACTTTGTCGATGGCAACTCTGGTCGCCGCTGGCCCTGGCGGTTGCGTCCTTTCTCGCCGGAGTCCTCTCATACATCGTTGTGCTCGGGGTCGCGACATCTGTAATCCTGAACGCCTTACCGGCGATGGGCGGGAGTCGGCTGACGATAGGCGCTGTGTACGTCCTGCTCATTGTCATTGTCCTCGCTGTTCCCTGCATCTTTGCTTGGCGATTCCAGGAAATGGTCTGCACAAACCGCCGCGCCATTCTGTCCGGCGCTGGCTTTGGGACAGGCGTCATATGCCCAGTCGCCGCCTTCAGCCTTGGGAATTGGGATGCACGACACTGGGCGTCCGTCACGGCTGCTGCCGTGGGCTCAGTCTTCTTCTTCGCCCTGCTGAACCTCGCTCTCCGATTCGTGTTCAACAGGATTCGCCCGCCCCGGCCCATGCAAGACGGCACGTTGTGTCCGGGCTGTGCTTACTCCTTGATTGGGAATGAAACAATGGTTTGCCCAGAATGTGGAAAGGCCTTCACCTTCGAGGAGCTTGGTACAACTGAGAGGGAGTTTCGCCGAAGACGGGGGCACTGAGTAAGGTCGGCACAGCCGCCAACAGGAGATCAGCCAGTGCACATACCAAACATCGAACTGCACGAAGTTGCCACACTCGAAGAATCGGCGAGCCTGCTGTTGCGCCTGGGGGCCAAAGCTCGCCTCCTCGCCGGCGGGACCGACTTGCTCGTCGACCTCAAGACCGGCAGAGCCACGATCGAGCACGCGATCTCCATCAATCGCGTCGATCAGCTTCGCGGGATCTCACAGACGAGCGATGGGCTGCGGATCGGCGCGCTTGCGACCATTACGCAGTTGGGGGCTTCTGATCTTGTCAGGGGAGACTACGCTCCGATCCTCGACGCCACGTCCAGAATGGCCAATCCGCAGATTCGCAACATCGCCACCGTCGGCGGCAACATCGCCAGCGCGGTCCCTTGCGCGGACATGCCCCCCATCCTGACCGCGATGAACGCGTCAGCAAGGCTCTGGTCCGCCAAGGAGGAGCGCGATGTACCGCTGGACGCGTTCTTCCTCGGCCCCAGGCAGACGGTCCTGCGACAAGGCGAAGTGCTCACGGCGATCCTTATTCCAAAGCCACCGCCCGGCTTCGGCGCGGCGTACGCCAGGTTCCAACTCCGAGAAGGAAACACGATCGCCGTCGCCGCCGTCGCCGCCGGAATCACGCTGGAAACACGCCACGAGACCCCTGTGGCACAGGCGTCTCGCCTGTGTGACCACCGCCGAGACGGCGGTGCCACAGGTTCACTCGGATCAACTCTTGACAGTAAGAATGCCGTGCGAGACGCGCGTATCGTCCTCGGCGCGGTTTCGCCGATCCCCAAACTCATTTCGTCCGCCGGCACAGTGCTGGTCAGCAAACCTCTCGATGAGGAAACGATGCGCAGGGCCGCCGATCTTGCGATGGCGGCCGCCGAGCCCATCTCCGACGTCCGCGGATCGGCCGACTTCCGCCGTGAGATTGTCGGCGTGATGACACGTCGAGCCATCCAGACCGCCCACGACCGCGCCCGAGGAAGCGAGAAGGAGGGCAACCGATGACAGTCATCGCCAGCCTCAACATCAACGGCCAACTTCACAATGTCGCAGTGGAATCAAGCGATACGCTCCTGGATGTCCTGCGCGACAAACTACACCTCACCGGCACGAAGAAAGGCTGCAACGTCGGGGACTGTTGCGCATGCACGGTCCTCGTCGACGGCCAACCGATGAACAGTTGCCTGCTCCTCGCGGCCGAGATGGAGGGCAAAACCGTCACCACCATCGAGGGCCTCGCAACCGGGGGAGAGTTGACGCCCGTCCAAAAGGCGTTTGTCAGCGAAGGCGCCATCCAATGCGGCTTCTGCACGCCTGGGATGGTCCTCTCGGCGACGGCGCTGTTGGAGCAAAACCCGAACCCGACGGACGACGAGATCAAGGACGCCCTCGCCGGCAACCTCTGCCGCTGCACCGGCTACGCCGGCATCCTCCGCGCGGTGCGGCGATGGCAGAAGTACCGCGAGGGCCTGCCCCCCACCGGGAAGTCGTCGAGCCACGATGAAGCCGCAGGCGTCAATCGTCAATCTCTCATGTCCTCCGTTGGTGTGTCGATCCCCCGCGTCGACGCCGCGGACAAAGTCACCGGCCGCGCGCAGTACACCGCGGACATTCATCTGCCGAACATGATCTACGGCAAGCTGCTCGGCTCGACCGTCGCCCACGGCATCATCAAACGCATCGACACGGCCAAGGCAGAAGCGCTCGACGGCGTGCTGGCTGTTCTCACCAGCAAGGATGTGCCGGACACGCTCCACGGTGTGTCACCCGCGCGATACGACGAGCACATTCTCGCAGTTGACAAAGTTCGACACGTCGGTGATCCCGTCGCGGCAGTCGCGGCTGTCGATGAACGGACAGCCGAGATGGCGTGCGAGCTGATCGAGGTTGACTACGAAGAACTGCCCGTCGTGCTCGACCCGATGGAGGCCATTGCCGAGGGCGCGCCGCTACTGCACGAACGATATAAGCGCAACATCAACACGCACGTCGATCAGAACTTCGGCGACGTGGACAGGGCGTTTGCAGAATCCCACTACGTTCGAGAAGAGTCGTTCACCGGCAACAACATCTATCAATCGCCGCTAGAGCCGCACGCCTCGATCGCCACTTGGAAGCATGACGGCACACTCGTTCTATACAGCGCCACGCAGGTACCGCACTACGTGCAATACATGATGGCCCACGTGCTGCACATTCCGCTTGGCAAGATCCAGGTCATCCGCCCGACCGTCGGCGGCGGCTTCGGCGGAAAAGCCGCAACCACGCCGCTCGATATCAACGCCGCCTTTCTCAGTCGGACGACTGGTCGGCCTGTCAAGATGGTCTACTCGCGCGAGGAGATGTTCCACTACGGCCGCGGCCGACACAAACAGCACATGAAGATGAAGCTCGGCGTGGACAAGGACGGCAAGATCAAGGGTTTCAAGAGTGAGATATACCTCGACGGCGGGGCCTACTCCTCCTTCGGCGTGGCCACGGCCTATTACGCCGGCAGCATGATGCCCACGCTCTATCACATCCCGAACTACAAGTACGACGGCTACCGTGTGATGACCAATAAGCCGGCCTGCGGCGCGATGCGGGGACACGGCGTGCCGCAACCGCGATTCGCGTTCGAGTGCTTGCTGAACATGATCGCGGACGACCTCGGCATCGACCCGATCGAGATTCGCCGGCGCAACGCCATGACGCCGAAGACGATGACCGTCAACGACCTCGACATCGACAGTTGCGAGTTCAAAGCCACCCTCGACGCCGTCGAGAAGCAGAGCGGCTGGAAAGAAAAGTACGGCAAACTCGCCAAGAGCCCCCGGCCTTGGCCGGGGGGTGGCACCGCCGTCTCGCCGGTGGATGAGCGAGGTGGAACCCGAAGAGCCGCGGACTCAAGCCCGCGCGGCGCTGCGACCGTTCACCCATCGTCAATCCCCAATCGTCAATCGTCAATCGTCCAGGGCATCGGCATCGGCTCCGGCGGGTTCGTCTCCGGCGCTGGCTATTGCATCTACCGCGGCCAGGTGCAGCTCTCGCACGAGAAGGGCCGCGAGCATTTCCAGAAGAAGTCCATCTTCCCCCACGCCAACGCCATCGTGAAAGTCAGCGAAGACGGCATGGCGGCCGTGTTGCTGATCGGCGCGGCGGAGATCGGCCAGGGCAGTGACACGGTCCTGACACAGATGTGCGCCCAATCCCTCGGCATCCCAGTGGAGCGCCTTCGCATCCGCAGCGAGGACAGCGACATCTCCCCAATCGACCTCGGCGCATATTCCTCAAGAATCACCCTGATGGGCGGCCACGCCGTCTCAAGGGCAGGAGAAGCGGTGGTGAACAAGATGCGTCCCTACGCGGCGAAACTGCTCGGCTGCAAGGAGTCCGAGGTCGTCGCTCGCGACGGCAGGATGTTCGTAGTAGCAGAAGACCAAACACAGGGGTGGCATGGGCAAGCGCAGCTTGCCCGTGAGAACAAACAGCAGTCTCCCACCCCCGGCTCGCAACCGTCCATCCCCTGGGAAGAAGTCGCCCGACAATACTTCAACGACAACGGCCCGTTGGTCGGCACCGGCTGCTACAAACCCCCCGAGGGCCTCGGCGGGGACTACAAAGGCGCGACCGTCGGCACCAGCCCGGCCTATTCATTCGGCAGCAGCGTCTGCGAGTTGTCGGTCGATCTCGACACCGGCAAGGTCAAGATCGACCGCTTCACCGACTACCACGACTGCGGCACGCCGATCAACCCGCAGTCCGTCCACGGCCAGGTCGAAGGCGCGATCGTCATGGGCGCCGGCGAGACGATCATGGAAGACGTGCAATTCGACGCCAAAGGCAACCTCCTCAACCCGAACCTGCACGGCTACCTGACGATGACGATCAAAGACGCCCCGGAAATTTTCAGCGGCATCGTAGACTCCTACGAACCCCGCGGCCCCTACGGCGCAAAAGAAATCGGCGAAGGCAGCACGCTGCCGGTCCTCGGCGCCGTCGCCCACGCGATCGCGAATGCGACGGACGTATGGATCAAAGACCTGCCGATCACGCCGGAAAAAATCCTCAACGCCCTCCGCGAAAAGAATTCGAAAGAGGAGTCGACGAGGGTATAGGCCCAGCGCATGTTGACTGTGGCTCAACCAAGTGGTTCAACACGGTCGTCGGGGGTCGTCGGGGTCGCCGTTGCGTTCGAGCCAGTCGAGCATCGCAGTGATGCTGCCCGTGGCGAGGGCAATACAGGTATCCGCAGCGCCATAGTAGAGATACAGGGTGTCGCCGTCTGGGGCGATGGTGTGGCCCGTGGGAAAGACGACGTTGTTGACGTCTCCCTCTCGCTCGTAGATCGCTTCGGGGCCAAATATCCAGGTGCGGCCACGGAGGAGGCAGTGGCCGGGATCTTCGAGGTCGAAGAGCGCGAGGCCGACGCGGTAGATCGAACCGGAAGCTGTGCGGCGCACCCCGTGGTAGATCATGAGCCAGCCTCTGGATGTTTCGATCGGGGGATTGCTCAGGCCGATCTTGACGGCGTCCCACCATGTATGCTCTCTCGCCTCGAGGATGACCCTGTGATCACCCCAGTAGCGAAGATCGGGCGAGCGGGACATCCAGATGTGCGAGCCGAGGGGTGTGACGGGGCGGTGGAGCAGAATCCAATGGCCGTTGAGACGCCGGGGCAGCAGGGCGGCGTCCTTGTCCTCCGGAGGAACGATGTCGCCGTAGCGTTCGAATGTCTTGAAGTCCTCGGTGACGGCAAGGGCAAGGCCCGGACCGCCTCGTCCGACGGCGGTGTAGGTGATAATGTATTTGCCGAGTTCGGGGGCGAAGGTGATGCGTGGATCCTCGATGCCCCAGGTCTCCTCCGGGAAGGTATGGTGCTGAAGCTCGAAAGCGGCGCCTTGGTCGATTGTCCAGTTGTCAACGCCATTGGGCGAGCGAGCCACACAGAAGTGTGAAATGCCCCGGTAATCCTCAACGCGGCAGAGCAGCAGGGTGCTGCCGTCTGCGAGCTTTGTGACGCCGGGGTTGAAGACCGCATTCACTGGGTAAGGCCAGTCGGTGGCAGACAGGATCGGGTTATTGGGGTGTCTGACGAGCAGATGCTCACGTCGGTTTCCGGCCATGGTCGTCCTCTCCATGATTTCTGCGGGCATCGATCACTCGACGAGCGAGTCGCATTTCCGCTAGCGACATCAGGTAAGACAAAGTGGACTCAGCGCCCTGGTTTGCGTTAACGCGGTCAGGGTGCAGGCCGTCGTGGCACGCCCCCGTTCGCGGGTCAGCCAGCCGCAGGCCGAGGTCGTTTCGCCCCAGGAACCACTCGAAGGCACGCTCGGCCTCTTTATGCCAGCGGATTTCGCCAGTAAAGCGGTAGGCATCGAGGCAGGCCGACACCATGGCCAGGGCCTCCACGGGCTGCTGGTCGAAGCGAGCCTTTTCTTGCCCGCGAAGATAAAAACCTCTGCTGCCGATGGGCACAAAGTGACCATCCTCGGCTCGCTGAGTATCGGCAAGCCAGGCGAGGGACTCCAGGGCCATACGGGTCATGGCCTTGTCCGAGAGGGCGTGGCCGGTCACAAGCAGGGCGTGGGACAACCGCGCGTTGCAGTAGGTGAGGCGGTCCTCGAACCACCGCCAGTCGTCTGAGTGATTGTTGCGATAGAGAGCCACGAGCCGATTGGCCAACTTGCGGCGAGCTTCGCGTGCAGGACGGTCGCCCGAGAACCAGCGTAAATACTCATGCAAGCCGAGAAGGGCGAAAGCCCAGGCGCGTGGCGATTCGAGGCTCAGCGCGGCCGGCAGGGCTTCTCCGAATACCTGACCGGCGAGTTCTTGCTCGCTGGCATAATGCGATCGACCCGCGAGTTCACCCAGGGCCCAGAGGGCACGGCCGTGACTGTCCTCGGAGCCAATATCCTCGACCCAACGGCGCTGCTCATAGGACAAGACGTTTCGAAATCGGCCGCTGTCGCGGTTGAAAGCGTAGATAAGGAATGCCATGTATCGAATTGTGAGATTTTCGACAACCACATCTTTCAATTCGGCGAGTTCTTCCAGATGCACCATGAGAATCAAGGCGCGGGCGTTGTCGTCCGTGGTGTACCCATCGTGGTAGTCCGGAACATTGAAGCGTGCGAACTGGAAAATGCCGGTTGTGTCGGTCAGGCGTTGAAGATGTGTCAGATTCAGGCTGGGAAGCTCGATCTGGAACCCTTTCCGGCCCGGCAGGGAAACCGGAGCGCGAGGCTGGGCGGCACGCTGGTCTCGCGACTGGGCGAAGCTTTCCATGTATCGATGGGCGACGTTGGCCCAGGTCATCTCTCGACCATAGAGGTACGCTCGTTTTCGGATGGCGTGGAACTCAGAATCATCTGTCAGCAAACGGATCACGGCCTGCGCAACGGCATCCGGATCCTTGAAGGGGACCAGGATGCCGCGATCGTCGGCCAGGAGTTCCTGCGCATACCAATATGGTGTCGAAATGACGGCCTTGCCCGCGCCGACGGCCCACGCAAGCGTCCCCGAAGTGATTTGATCCTCGTTGAGATACGGCGTGAGGTACACGTCGGCGGCGCCGATGAACTCGATAAGTTCCTGCGTCTCGACAAAGCGATTGTGGAAGATTACCTGCTCCTCGACCCCCAGATCGCGTGCGAGCCGCTGGAGGCTCAAGCGATAGGCCTCGCCCTCCTCGCGAATGACAGCAGGATGGGTGGCGCCGATGATGAGAAAGACCACGTCCGGCACGCGACGGATGATCTCCGGCAGGGCGCTGATGACGTTTTCCAGTCCTTTGGAGCTATGGAGTAATCCAAAGGTGAGCAGAACGCGTTTGCCCGCAACTTTGAATTGGTCGCGATAGAAATTGGGATCGACGAAGGGAAAATCAGGGGTGCCGTGAGGGATGAGATCGATTTTTGCATCAGGGATATTGTAGATGTCGCGGAGGAACTCTCGGCCTCGATGACCCATGACAATTAGGCGATCGGAAAGGTCGGCGAGGCGCTCCATGACAGTCCGGTAGTTCTCCGTGGGTTTGTGCAGGACCGTATGAAGCGTCGTCACGACCGGCGTGTGGAGTTGTTCAAGAAGGGAAAGGACATGACTGCCGGCGGGACCGCCGAAAATGCCGAACTCGTGCTGGATGCTGACGACGTCGACGTTGTTGAAGTTGATGTATTGCGCGGCCCGGTAATAGGAGGAGAGGTCTTCCTGGTCAATCGTGAAGCGGACGGCTTCCGGGTAATCGTAGCCTTCCGGCATGTCGTTCACGGGGATGGCCAAGCAGCTTGCGGATCCGGCCAGTGCCTCGGACAAATCCGACGTGAATGTAGCGATGCCGCACAGTCGCGGCAGGTAGGTGCAGATAAAGGAAATACGGCTTGCGCGTTTGTCTGTTCTCGACAACATGTTGCCTCGCTTTGATGACGAGAGAAGTGACACCCACAACCTGGAGGCGGGCTGTGTCATCAGACCCTACCTACAGGCGCCGGGCAGCACCCTGTTCATCTGCACTGTACCGGAACGAACTCTTCGTTTCCACTACCGCGGGTGTATGCCGTGCATACTAATGATCTGTCCTCACCGATGATACCACTGAGGCCCGGCCATGGGACTGCGCGGGCTCGCCTATCCCGGTACCGCTTGCGACCTTCTGGGAAGCAGAGAAGGCTCTGTGCCGGGTCGGAGATGCATTCGGAACGCGCGGATGATCTTTTCCAGCCGCGCCGACGGCTTCGGAATGAAACTGAACCCTGCCTCGTCGTGAGGCGCCGGGATTCGAGCGATACGCTTCCAGCCGCGGTTCATGCCCAACACGAAGCAGGCCGTGCTCAGCGATCGCGTCCGGACCAGGGTGCGAAACGCCCTCTTCCAAACCCACTTCTGCCTCGCAGCCGCATATCGAAGCTCCTGAATGGCCTCATCCAATTCGCGGGATGTCATGCTTTTTGGATGGTAGACGGTTTCGGTAAACGTATACCGCTCCCAGTCAGAAGGATAATCCGTGGCAAACAAGCGGCCTTCCGCACGAAATCGATCGAACATTTTCGTGCCGGGCAGTGGCGTCAGGTTGGTAATCTGAATGATGTCGATGCCCAATTCCACGGCGGCCATGGCGGTGTCGGCAACCGCATCAGGCGTGTCTTCGTCCGAACCGACGATGAAGCAGCCAAACACCGAAAGGCCGGCTTTGTGAAAGCCGTTGATCAGATCCTGGTAGCGGGCAAGACTGTTTCGGTTGATTCCCTTGTGGTAGCGCTTCAGTGACTGCTCGTTGAGTGTCTCAAAGCCGACAAGCATGGCACGGCAGCCCGCGCGGTATGCAAGCTGAAGCCCTTCAGGATCATCGCCCATGTTGACGGTCGTCTGACTGAACCAGAGCCGCTTCCTGCCGTGCTTGAGAATCGCACGAAGCAACTCCTTGGCCCATGCCGCGTGACCGGGCCCGACGCCAAAGAAATTGTCGTCGACCACAAAGACGAAGTTGCGAGGTGTTCGGTTCCACTCGTCGATGATATCTGAAATTTCGCGCCTGCGAATCGGTGCCCCGCTAAACCGAGTGACGGAACAATACTCGCAACCGACGGGACAGCCGCGCGAGGTTTGAATCGCCGAGACAGTATACGGGCCGTTGAGGGGAACGATCGCTTGATTGGCCCTGCCATGCTTCGAGGCCCCGAGGTCTGATAGGCTGCCGTTGTAGCGAGGCTGCAACTTGCTCTCAGCCGCATCCTGGATGATCTGCGGCCAGATGTCATCGCATTCACCAATCGCGACAGCATCGAAATGCTCCGCCGCCTCCTGCGGGCACGCTGAAGCGTGCGGGCCGCCCATGACCGTGGGGATGCCGCGCTGCCGGCACATCTGAGCGATCTCATAGGCACGCTTCGCGCTGCTCGTGTATCCGGTAATGCCGGCGAGATCGTAGGAGCCGCTGCTGAGAAGCTGCTCCGTGGAATGTGTGCCAAAGATCTCGTCGATGATGTCCACCTGAT
Source organism: uncultured Planctomycetaceae bacterium (assembly GCA_964611695.1). Classification (GTDB taxonomy): domain Bacteria; phylum Planctomycetota; class Phycisphaerae; order UBA1845; family UTPLA1; genus CAZTAR01. The sequence continues at coordinate 15,533 of CAZTAR010000055.1, forward strand.
GGTCGGACGGCACCAACTCTGCAAGAACCTGGAGGCCCAAT